>NZ_LOVM01000041.1:0-215949 GCF_001523445.1 Burkholderia sp. ABCPW 11
CCTTTATGCAGACCGGTTCGTTCGACCTTCCGTGTAATTACTCAACCCGCCTTGAACACGGAAATCCTGACACCCCCTGGACCGACACGATCACGGGCATTTCACGAAAACCGCAAGCAACCCGCCAACCAGCAAAAGCCCCAGAATACCGCCAAGCGGCAGCTGCCCCATCCCGAGAGGGCAAAAAACCAAAACCTTCCGATAGAACCCGTCGCAATTCCGCAAGACGCTTGCGTCACCCTTACCTAAACTTGATCCTGTTGAACCCTCTTACGAAACCGAAAGGAACGACCATGACGACCTCGACCGTGACCCGCCAGACATTCGACGAAGTGATGGTGCCGGTATTTTCTCCCGCCCCGTTCGTGCCGGATCGCGCAGAGGGCTCCCGCGTGTGGGACACGGCCGGCCGTGAATACATCGATTTCGCGTGCGGCATCGCGGTGACGTCGCTGGGCCACGGCCACCCGGAACTGCTGAAGGTGCTCGACGAGCAAAGCCGCAAGCTCTGGCACATCGGCAACGGCTACACGAACGAGCCCGTGCTGCGCCTCGCGAAGCGCCTCGAATCGCTGACCTTCGCCGATCGCGCATTCTTCGCGAACTCGGGCGCGGAAGCGAACGAAGCCGCGCTGAAGCTCGCGCGCCGCGTCGCCTTCGATCGCCACGGCGCCGACAAATTCGAAATCGTGTCGTTCGTTCAGTCGTTCCATGGCCGCACGTTCTTCACGGTCAGCGTCGGCGGCCAACCGAAATACTCGGAAGGCTTCGGCCCCGTGCCGGAAGGCATCAAGCACCTGCCGTTCAACGACATCGAAGCCGCGAAGGCCGCGATCGGCCCGAAAACCTGTGCCGTGATCGTCGAGCCGGTGCAGGGCGAGGGCGGCGTGATTCCGGCCGATCCGGCGTTCCTGAAGGCGCTGCGCGAAGCATGCGACGCCAACGACGCACTGCTGATCTTCGACGAAGTGCAAACGGGCGTGGGCCGCACGGGCCAGTTCTACGCTTACATGGACACGGGCGTCACGCCGGACATCCTCACGACCGCGAAAGCGCTCGGCAACGGCTTCCCGATCGGCGCGATGCTGACGACGAACGAACTGGCCGCGCACTTCAAGGTCGGCGTGCACGGCACGACGTACGGCGGCAACCCGCTCGCGTCGGCGATCGCGGACAAGGTCGTCGAACTGATCGGCGATCCGGCCCTGCTCGAAGGCGTGCGCGAACGCAGCGTGCGCCTGAAGGGCGCGCTCGAACGCATCAACGCGCGTTTCGGCATCTTCAAGGACGTCCGCGGCAAGGGCCTGCTGGTCGGCGCGGAACTCACCGCCGCATTCGACGGCCGCGCGAAGGACTTCGTCACCGCCGCCGCCGAGAACGGCCTGATCATGCTGATCGCCGGCCCGAACGTGCTGCGCTTCGTCCCGTCGCTGGTGATCCCGTTCGACCTGCTCGACGAAGGCATGAAGCGCTTCGAGAAGGCAGTCGAACAAGTGCTCGCCGCACAGGAAGCCACCGCGCGCTGATCGGCGCGCCCATCGCAGACAGGAACGACGATGCTATTTGTTCGCCCCGGCAAACTCACGGATCTCGATGCGCTCGCGCACATGGCGCGTACCGCGCAGCCGGTCCTGCACTCGCTGCCGCACGACCGCGCGGTGCTCGAAGCGCGTGTGGCGCTCTCCGAGGATTCGTTTCGCGCGGACGTCGACTTCGCCGGCGAGGAGTTCTATCTCTTCGTGCTCGAGGATTCGTCGACCGGCAAGCTGCTCGGCACGGCGAGCATCGTGGCCGCAGCCGGCTACTCGGAACCGTTCTACGCGTTCCGCAACGACGCACTGATCCACGCGTCGCGCGAGCTGCACGTGAATCGCAAGATCCACGCGCTCACGATGTCGCACGAGCTGACCGGCAAGAGCCGGCTCGCGGGCTTTTACGTCGATCCGTCGCTGCGCGGCGACGCGGCCGCGCACCTGATCTCGCGCGCCCGGATGATGTACATCGCCGCTAACCGTCGCCGCTTCACGCCGGAAGTCTTCACGCTGCTGCTCGGCGTGAGCGATGCCACGGGCGCGTCGCCGTTCTGGGAAGCGGTGGGCCGCAAGTTCTTCGGCCGCGACTTCACCGACGTCGACATCGCATCGGGCGGCCGCAGCCGCACGTTCATCGCGGAAGTGATGCCGGCCTATCCGCTCTACGTGCCGCTGCTGCCGGAAGCCGCGCAGCGCGTGCTCGGCGAGCCGAACGAAACGGCGTTGCTCGCGTACGACATCCATCTCGAGGAAGGTTTCGAGCCCGACCGCTTCGTCGACATCTTCGACGCCGGCCCGGTGCTGACCGCGCAGGTCGACCGCACCGCGTGCGTGAAGCACGGCTCGGAACGCGTCGTGCGCGAGACCGCGCATCAGCAGGGCGACGTTGCGTACATGGTGTCGACGGGCAGCGGCGAATCGTTCCGCTGCGTGCTGGCTGACCTGCCGGGCGACGCGCACGATGCGCCGCTGGCCGGCGACGTGCGCGCGGCGCTCGATGTGAAGGAAGGCGATGTGGTGCGCTGCGTGCCGCTGCATCGCCGCAGCGATGAAGATTTGACGGGAGACGCAGCATGATCGTCGTTCGAGTCGTACAAACGGGCGACGTCGACGCGCTCGTGTCGCTCGCGCAGGAAACCGGGCCGGGCCTGACCACGTTCAAGCCCGACCGCGACGCGCTCGCCGCGCGCATCGAACGCTCGCGCCGCACGCTCGAAGGCCGGGCCGCACCGGGTGAAGCCGGCTACTTCTTCGTGATGGAAGACTCGAAGACGGGCGACATCGCAGGCGTGTGCGGAATCGAAACGCAGGTCGGCCTCGAGCAGCCGTTCTACAACTATCGCGTGAGCACGGTCGTGCACGCGAGCCAGGAGCTCGGCGTGTGGACGCGGATGTCCGCGCTGAACATCTCGCACGACCTGACGGGCTACGCGGAAGTCTGCTCGCTGTTCCTGAGCCCGCGCTATCGCACGGGCGGCGTCGGCGGCCTGCTGTCGCGCTCGCGCTTCATGTTCATCGCGCAGTTCCGCGACCGCTTTCCGGAACGCATCTGCGCGGAACTGCGCGGCCACTTCGACGAGGACGGCACGTCGCCGTTCTGGCGCGCGGTCGGTTCGCACTTCTACCAGATCGATTTCAACGCGGCCGACTACCTCAGCTCGCACGGCCGCAAGTCGTTCCTCGCGGAACTGATGCCACGCTATCCCGTGTACGTCGACCTGCTGCCGCAGGACGCGCAGGACGCGGTCGGCCTCACGCACCGCGACACGCTGCCGGCCCGCAAGATGCTCGAGGCGGAAGGGCTGCGTTACCAGAACCACGTCGACATCTTCGATGCGGGCCCCGTGCTCGAATGCCACGTCAACGACCTGCGCACGGTGCGCGAGAGCGTCGTCGTGCCGGTCGCGATCGGCGTGCCCGATGCACGTGACGACGCGCCGAAGTCGCTCGTGTCGAACACGTCGCTCGGGGATTTCCGCGTCGGCGTCGCGCCAGGCGTGGTCGCGAACGGCTCGTTCGTGCTGTCGGCCGACGATGCCGTCGCGCTCGACGTGAAGGCCGGCGATCCGGTGCGCGTGCTGCCGCTCAAAGTCAAACAGGGATAAACGAATCATGACGGAACTCTTCATCGACGGCGCCTGGGTCGCAGGCTCGGGCCCCGTCTTCGCTTCGCGCAACCCCGGTACCGACGAGATCGCATGGCAGGGCGCAAGCGCGTCGGCCGCCGACGTCGACCGTGCGGTCGCGAGCGCGCGCCGCGCGTTCGCCGGCTGGTCGGCGCTCGACTTCGAAGCACGCTGCGAGATCGTCAAGCGCTTCGCCGCCTTGCTTGCCGAACGCAAGGAAGCGATCGCGACCGCGATCGGCCGCGAAACGGGCAAGCCGCTGTGGGAAGCACGCACCGAAGTCGCGGCGATGGCCGCGAAGGTCGGCATCTCGATCCAGGCCTACCAGGAACGCACCGGCGAGAAGCGCCAGGACATGGCCGACGGCGTCGCGGTGCTGCGTCACCGGCCGCACGGCGTCGTCGCGGTGTTCGGCCCGTACAACTTCCCCGGCCACTTGCCGAACGGTCATATCGTGCCGGCGCTGATTGCCGGCAACACGGTCGTGTTCAAGCCGTCCGAACTCGCGCCAGGCGTTGCGCGCGCAACGGTCGAAGTATGGAAGGAAGCAGGGCTGCCCGCCGGCGTGCTGAACCTCGTGCAGGGCGAGAAGGACACCGGCATCGCGCTCGCGAACCATCGGCAGATCGACGGGCTGTTCTTCACCGGCAGCTCGGATACCGGCACGCTGTTGCACAAGCAGTTCGGCGGCCGTCCGGAAATCGTGCTCGCGCTCGAGATGGGCGGCAACAACCCGCTCGTGATCGGCGAAGTCGAGGACATCGACGCGGCCGTGCATCACACGATCCAGTCGGCGTTCCTGTCGGCCGGCCAGCGCTGCACGTGCGCGCGCCGCATCTTCGTGCCGCAGGGCGCGTTCGGCGACCGCTTCCTCGCGCGCTTCGCCGACGTCACGTCGAAGATCACCGCCGACGTGTTCGACGCCGATCCGCAGCCGTTCATGGGCGCGGTGATCTCGGCGCGTGCGGCCGCGAAGCTGGTCGACGCGCAGTCGCGCCTGATCGAGCAGGGCGCGAAGCCGATCGTCGCGATGACGCAGCGCGATCCGCGCCTCGGCTTCGTGAACGCGGCGATCGTCGACGTGACGGGCGTCGCGAACCTGCCCGACGAAGAACACTTCGGCCCGCTCGCGCAGATCGTCCGCTATGCGACGTTCGACGACGCGATCGAGCGTGCGAACGACACGGCATTCGGCTTATCCGCGGGCCTCTTGGCCGACGACGCGAAGGTGTGGGAGCACTTCCGCCGCACGATCCGCGCCGGGATCGTCAACTGGAACCGGCCGACCAACGGTGCGTCGTCCGCCGCGCCGTTCGGCGGCACGGGCCGCTCGGGCAACCATCGCCCGAGCGCGTACTACGCGGCCGACTATTGCGCGTATCCGATGGCGTCGGTGGAAAGCACGCAACTGACTTTGCCCGCGAGCCTGTCGCCGGGCCTGCATTTCTGATCGAGGGAACGACGATGAACGCACAAGAAGCCAATTTCGACGGGCTCGTCGGCCCGACCCACAACTACGCCGGGCTGTCGTTCGGCAACGTGGCGTCGCTGAACAACGAGAAGTCGGCCGCGAACCCGAAGGCCGCCGCGAAGCAAGGGCTGCGCAAGATGAAGCAGCTCGCGGATCTCGGCTTCGCGCAAGGCGTGCTGCCGCCGCAGGAGCGGCCGTCGCTGCGCCTGCTGCGCGAGCTCGGCTTCTCGGGCAAGGACGCCGACGTGATCGCGAAGGCCGCGAAACAGGCGCCCGAGCTGCTCGCCGCGGCGAGTTCGGCGTCGGCGATGTGGACCGCGAACGCGGCCACCGTCAGCCCGTCGGCGGATACGAGCGACGGCCGCGTGCACTTCACGCCGGCGAACCTGTGCAGCAAGCTGCATCGAGCGATCGAACACGAAGCGACGCGCCGCACGCTGTCGACGCTGTTTGCGGACCCCGCGCACTTCGCGGTGCATGAAGCGCTGACGGGCACGCCGGCGCTCGGCGACGAAGGCGCGGCGAACCACACGCGCTTTTGCGCCGAATACGGCAAGCCGGGTATCGAGTTCTTCGTGTACGGCCGTGCCGAATACCGCCGCGGCCCCGAGCCGAAGCGCTTCCCGGCACGCCAGACCTTCGAGGCGAGCCGCGCGGTCGCGCATCGTCACGGGCTCGCCGAGGAAGCGACGGTCTACGCGCAGCAGGATCCGGACGTGATCGATGCGGGCGTGTTCCACAACGACGTGATCTCGGTCGGCAACCGCGATACGCTGTTCACGCACGAGCGCGCGTTCGTCAACAAGCAGGCGATCTACGACACGTTGACGGCCGCGCTCGACGCACGCGGTGCGCGCCTGAACGTAATCGAGGTGCCGGACGCGGCCGTGAGCGTCAACGACGCGGTGACGTCGTATCTGTTCAACAGCCAGCTGCTGTCGCGCGCGGATGGGTCGCAGGTGCTCGTCGTGCCGCAGGAATGCCGCGAGAACGCGAGGGTCGCCGCCTATCTCGACCAGCTCGCGGCCGGCAACGGCCCGATTCGCGACGTGCTCGTGTTCGACCTGCGCGAAAGCATGAAGAACGGCGGCGGCCCCGCGTGCCTGCGCCTGCGCGTCGTGCTGACCGAGGCGGAGCGCGCGGCCGTCACGTCGAACGTGTGGATCAACGATACGCTGTTCGCGTCGCTCGACGCGTGGATCGACAAGCACTATCGCGATCGCCTCGCACCGGAAGACCTCGCGGATCCGGCGCTGCTCGACGAGTCGCGCACGGCGCTCGACGAGCTCACGCAGATCCTGCGCGTCGGCTCGCTGTATGACTTCCAGCGCTGAGGCACGGATGCCGGCCGTCGCGCTGCTAGACGATTTTCTCGCGTTCACGCTGGCCGGTGATGCGCCGGCCGTCAAGGACGGCGCCTGCGCGGGCGGCGCGGTGCGCTGGCAATGGCTCGGCGACGGGCTGCTCGCGTTCGAACCGGCAGCGGCCGACGCCGCGGCGCGCGCGAGCGTGCTCGTGTCGGCCGGCGTGCACGGCGACGAGACCGCGCCGATCGAACTGCTGTCGATGCTGGTGCGCGATCTGGCGTCGGGCGCGCTGCCGCTCGCGTGCCGGCTGCTCGTCGTGCTCGGCAACGTGCCGGCGATGCGCGCGGGCGAACGCTATTTCGACGACGATCTGAACCGGCTGTTCAGCGGTCGTCACGCACAGGCGCCCGCGAGCCGCGAAGCGCCGCGCGCCGCGCAACTCGAAGCGGCGGCGTCCGCATTCTTCGCGGCGGCGCCGGCGGCCGGCGCACGCTGGCACATCGACATGCACACGGCGATTCGCGCCTCGGTGTTCGAGCAATTCGCGCTGCTGCCGTACACGGGCACGCCGCCCACGCGCGCAATGGTCGAATGGCTCGGCGACGCCCGCATCGCGGCCGTGCTGCTGCATACGGCGAAAGGCAACACGTATTCGCATTTCACGGCCGAGCATTGCGGCGCGCTCGCGTGCACGCTGGAACTCGGCAAGGTGCGGCCGTTCGGCCAGAACGACCTGACGCGCTTCGCGCCGGCCGATCGCGCGGTGCGCAAGCTCGTGTCGGGGGTGCCGACGGATGGCGATGCCGGGGGCGGCCATCCGTCGCTGCCGCGCGTTTTCACTGTGATCGATCAGATCACGAAGCAGAGCGACGCGCTCAAGCTGTTCGTCGCGGCCGACGTCGCGAATTTCACCGCGTTCCCGCGCGGCACCGTGCTCGCGCAGGACGGCGACTATCGCTATACGGTGCAGCACGACGAGGAACGCATCGTGTTCCCGAACCCGACCGTGAAGCCGGGGTTGCGCGCGGGCCTGCTCGTCGTCGATACGACGCGCGACACGCTGGCCGCGCTCGTCTGATCGATGCGCCATCGGGCGGACCGCGGCGCTCGCGGCCCGCGCATCGTTCTGCGGTCCATTCATTTTTGCGACGACGCCCGTACGCCGCGCACACGGTGAGCGGGCCGCGCTTGCATATTTGCGACACCGTCTTGCAAGTTCGACAGGTCGCGTGGCGGCCGCCGCGCACGCAGCGCAGCATCGCGTATCGGTGGCCGCTTTGCCATATGGGGCCGCGCGGATTGGTACAATCGCGGCCTTGCGGCTGTTGCGCCGCATCACGACGCGGCGTCGACATTGCCGGTGTCATCCGACCCTGCGATGATGCATGCGCCCGTCGTTCCGGAACATTCGAGTATCGAGGAGAACACCTGATGAAGTTGGATTGGCGTAAAGTGGCCGCGCATGCGGTGGTGGCGGCATCGGCCGTGGCGGCAGGCAGCGCGTTTGCCGCGGATCTGAAGGAGATCCGGTTCGGCGTCGAGGCCTCGTACGCACCGTTCGAATACAAGACGCCCGACGGCAAGCTGACCGGCTTCGACATCGATATCGGCAACGCGGTGTGCGCGAAGCTGAAGACGAAGTGCGTGTGGGTCGAGAACGACTTCGACGGCCTGATCCCGGCGCTGCAGGCGCGCAAGTTCGACGCGATCAATTCGGACATGACGATCACCGACCAGCGCAAGCACGCGATCGCGTTCACCGACCCGATCTACACGATTCCGAACCAGCTGATCGCGAAGCAGGGCAGCGGCCTGCTGCCGACCCCGCAATCGCTGAAGGGCAAGCGCGTCGGCGTGCTGCAGGGCACGATCCAGGAAGCGTATGCGAAGAAGAAGTGGGCGCCGGCCGGCGTTGAAGTCGTGCCGTACCAGACGCAGGATCTGGCGTATGCCGACCTGAAGTCGGGCCGTCTCGATGCGACCTTCCAGGATTCGGAAGCCGGCTCGAAGGGCTTCCTGACGAAGCCGCAAGGCCAGGGCTTCGCGTTCGCGGGCGGCACGGTCAGCGACACCGAGATTCTCGGCTCGGGCGTCGGCTTCGGCCTGCGCAAGAACGACGCGGCGCTGAAGACCGCGCTCGATCAGGCGCTGAAGGAGTTGAAGGCCGACGGCACGATCGACAACCTCGCGAAGAAGTACTTC
This sequence comes from Burkholderia sp. ABCPW 11, assembly GCF_001523445.1. NCBI lineage: Bacteria > Pseudomonadati > Pseudomonadota > Betaproteobacteria > Burkholderiales > Burkholderiaceae > Burkholderia > Burkholderia sp. ABCPW 11. The sequence continues at coordinate 8,639 of NZ_LOVM01000041.1, forward strand.
AGCGTACCCGTCACGCTCAAGTAAGCGTTTCGTTCGATCGCACGATGGTAAAAAACCGGCCGCCGATGCGGCCGGTTTGCTTTGGTGGAGCGCAAACGGCGGGGCCGAGCGTCAGCCGGGCGGCGCGGGAAAGAACCGCCCGAGCTCGCGCGCGAGTTCGTTGAGCACGGCCATCTCCTGCTGCGAGATCTTGCGCGCGGGCTGCCCGCCGGCCCAGTCGCCGTACAGCAGCGCGACGCTCGTTGCGCCGACGCGCACGGGCAGCAGCACGAACGCGCGCGTGTCGTCGAACACGTCGAGATACCACGCGGGCAGGCGCTTCATCATCTTCGGCTCCCGCGCCTGCTCGATGAAGATCCCGACCGAGTTCGAGATCGCGAGATGAAACACGTCCGGCTCGAAGCGCTCGTCGAAGCGCAGCCGGTCGAGCGCCGTATCGACGCCGGGGCCGAAGCCCAGACGCGCGGCGAACGTGCCGTCGTCGTGACGCACGAACATCACGGTGCGCGTGAAGGCGAGGCCGGCCAGCAGGCTTTCCGACGCGAGCGCGAGCACCGGCGTCAGCACGTGCTCGGACGGCAGCGCGCGCAGGTCCGCGAGGCCGGCTTCGAGGCATGCCTCGGGCTCGGCCTGCGCGCGCGCGATCGCATCGGCGTTCGCGCGCAGCTCGACGATCTCGCGCATCACGGTGTCGCTCGCTTCCTCGCGCGCGAGGCGCTCGGCGATGTCGACGAGCGCTGCGGGTTCCATGCCGAGTGCCGGGCTGCAGTGCTGCGCGAGCGCCGCGACGCGCGCGTCGCGCTGCGGGCCGGCCGGCAGCGCGAGCGCACTTGCGACGTCGGTCGAGCAGCGGCTCACCGCGCGCAGCCAGTGGATACGGTCGGCCGGGCCGCGATCGGCCGGGCCGTCGTCGGCGGCGACCGCCGGGCAGCAGCCGCCCACGCCGTCATCGTCGAATGCGTCGGCACAGGTCGCGTGGCCGTCGTCGTTGGCCATCCCCGCGCGGATCACGTCGGGCAGCCGCCACCGCGCGGCCGCCTCGAGGCCGATCTCGTCGAAGCCGACGCCGAGCACGTCGGCGCAGGCGGCCGATTCGTCGCCGTTCAGCTCGGCCGCGCGGCGGCGGATGCGGTCCCATTCGCTGTCGAGATAGCAGACCACCAGCAGCTTGCCGACCTGGCGCATCAGCGTGCAGACGACGGCTTCCTCGCCCGCGCGCAGTTCGACGCGCTCGGTGAGCTTGCGCGCGATGCAGCCGGACAGCAGCGCGCGGTTCAGCTCCAGCTTCGCGTCGATGCGCCGCGGCGTGCTCTGATGGAAATGGTCGACGAGCTTGAGCCCGACGACGAGATGGCCGACGGCGTCCATGCCGAGCACCATCAGCGCGCGGGTCACGGTGGTGATGTTGCCGCCGAACGCCATGTACATCGCGGAGTTCGCGAGGCGCAGCACTTTCTGCGTGAGCGCGAAGTCCGACAGCACGACGCGCACGAGCGCGGTGAAGTCGAGGTCGTCGTTCTTCATCGCGGCCATCGTCGCGCGCAGCGATTCCGACAGCAGCGGGAAATCGCCCCGCTCGTTCATCCGGGCCCACAGCTTGTCGAGCAGCGCGGTGCGGGGCAGGTGTTCGGTGATTGACATACGGATCTGTTCGGTTCGCCGCGCGCGTCAGGCGGCGGCGTGCAGGTGCAGCTGCTGCGCCTCGAAGCGCCGCGCGAGCTCTTCGGACGGCAGCGCCTGGCAGACGAGCCAGCCCTGGATGTGATTGCAGCCCATCTCCGTCAGCAGCTCGCGCTGCGCCTCGGTCTCGACGCCTTCGGCGACGAGCTCGAGATCCAGTGTTTGCGCGAGGCCGACCACCGCCGACACGATCGCGCGGTCGTTGCGCGACGTCAGCAGGTTCTCGACGAAACTGCGGTCGATCTTCAGCTTCGCGAGCGGGAAGCGCTGCAGATAGGCGAGGCTCGAATAGCCGGTGCCGAAATCGTCGATCGCGAAGCGGATGCCGAGGCCGGTCAGCTCCTCGAGCAGCATTTTCGCGTGCGCGGGATCGTGCATCAGCAGGCTCTCGGTGATTTCGAGCACGATACGGCGCGGGTCGATGCCGGTCAGCGCGATCGCCTCGCGCACGCTTTGCGTGAAGCGCGGGTCGCGGAACTGCTGCGGCGACACGTTGACCGCCACGTATTGCAGCGCGAGCCCCTGGCCGTCCCACGCGACGAGCTGCATGCACGCGGCCTTGAGCACCCAGTTGCCGAGGTAGTTGATCAGCCCGATCGATTCGGCGAGCGGGATGAAGGTGGCTGGCGGCACGAGGCCGTGCACCGGATGGCGCCAGCGGATCAGCGCCTCGACGCCGACCACCGCGCCCGACTGGCTGCGCGTGATCGGCTGGAAATGCAGCGAAAACTCGCCGTTGCGCACGCCGTCGTACAGGTCGGCTTCGAGCTTGAGCCGTTCGGCGTCGGCCGGGTCGTCGACGGGTGCATGGAACGCGAGCGCGTTGCCGCCCGATGCCTTCGCCTGCGCGAGCGCGTGGTCGGCGCGGCGCAGCAGCGGGCTGTGGTGCTGCGCCCGATGCGGCGCGGCACGTTCGTCGGGGTAGAGCGCGATGCCGATGCTCGCGGACAGGTGCACGGTTTGCCCCTGGTACACGTAGGGCTCGCGCACCGCGGCCTGCAGCCGGCGCGCGAGCGCATCGGCGGTCTGGCTCGCCTGCGTGCGGTCCGGTGCGCTCAGCACGACCGCGAACTTGTCGCTCGCGACGCGCGCGAGCCGCTCGTTCGGCGTGACGAGCGCCTGCAGCCGCTGCGCGGTCTCGCGCAGCAGCATGTCGCCCGCGTCGTAGCCGAGCGCGCGGTTGATCCGCTGGTAGTCGTCGAGGTCGAGCAGCAGCAGCGCCGCGCAGGTGCCGTCCTCGTCGGCGGTCTGCTGCGCGCGCATCAGCGCCGGCACGAGCGCGGACAGGTTGTCGAGCCCCGTCATCGGGTCGTGGTGCATTTCGTACGTCAGGCGTGCCTCGAGCGCGCGCCACGACGACACGTCGAAGGCCGCGATCGCGAAGCCGTCGACGCCGTGGTGACGGCTCTTGAACGCGCGAACCTCGACGTCCAGCGGGTAGGTGAGCGACTTGACGATGCACATCGTCGCCTTCTCGACCTGGCCGGAACGTGCGGCGCGGGCGAGCAGCCCTTCGAGCGCCGGGGTATCCTGTTCGGCGATCAGGTCGCGCAGCGTCAGCGTATGCAGGTAGTCGCGGTGGTAGCCGATGAAGCGCAGGCTGGCGTCGGACACATACAGAAAGCGCAGTTCGCGGTCCACATGGGCGAGGAAATCCACCGTGCCGACCGTCTGTTCCAGCCAGTTGCGCACGGAATCGTCGCGGCGCGGCGCGACGGCGCGCGCGGGCATCAGCGCGCCGCCCGACCGGGCGAAGCGGCGCAGCGTATGCAAGGCGCTGCGCCAGGAGCCCTTGCGTGACGTCTGTTTCCTGTTGGCTTCCATGTTTCTCGCTGACGTGAAGGGCTGGAACCGGTTGTCCGGAAGGAATAACGGCAGACTGTGCGGAATCTTTAACGGGCCGGCCGCGGGCGGCGCTGCCGCGGATCCGGATCATCGACACGGGTGTTCGGCAGGCGAACGCCCACGTGGCCTACATCGGGCTGACTTTATAAGAAATGAGGACGCAGATGAAGCGAAAACTGTTGCTGGGCGCCGTGGCGGCGCTGGTGGCCGGGCATGCGGTGCTGGCGCAGGCGGAACTGAAGCCGGGCGCGGCGGCGCCCGATTTCACGACGCAGGCGTCGCTGGGCGGCAAGACTTACACGTACTCGCTCGCGGACGCGCTGAAGCAGGGGCCGGTCGTGCTGTATTTCTATCCGGCGGCGTTCACGAAGGGCTGCACGATCGAGGCGCATGCGTTCGCGGACGCGGTCGACCGTTACAAGGCTTACGGCGCGACGGTGATCGGCGTATCGGCCGACAACATCGACACGCTGACGAAGTTCTCGGTGAGCGAGTGCCGGAGCAAGTTCCCGGTGGCGGCCGATCCGGATGCGAAGATCATCCGCGAATACGACGCGAAGCTGCCGGCGCTCGACCGCGCGAACCGCGTGTCCTACGTGATTTCGCCGGAAGGGAAGATTCTCTACGAATACACGAGCCTGTCGCCCGACAAGCACGTCGAGAACACGCTCGCCGCCGTGAAGGCGTGGGCCGACGCGCATCCGAAGCAGTAAGCGGCTGCCCCGCGCGTGAAAACGGCCCGTCGTGCGGGCCGCGAGCACGGGCATGCGCCGCCTGCCGGCGGCGCGCAACGGGCCGTTACGCGCGCAAGGCCTGTTCGATCGGCACGCTGCCGCCGACGAAGCCGACGACCTTGCGCGAGATGCCGAGCTTGATCGCCTCGATCGCGGCCCATGCCACGTCCTGGCGCGAGACGGGCGGCGCGGGCTCGAGCCACGTGTCGGTCAGCGCGATCTTGCCGACGCCCGGGTCGTCCGTGAGCGGGCCCGGGCGCAGGATCACGTAATCGACGCCCGACGCGATCACGCGATCGTCGCCTTCGCGCTTCATCTGCGAATAGTGGTGCAGCGCGTCCGGCCCCTGCTCGGGCCGGTATGCGGACAGTGAGCTGACCACCACGAGCTTCTGCGCGTTGTAGGCGAGCGCATACTCGGCCGCGCGGGCGACCGCGTCGCGGTCGACCTGTTCCTCTTCGGTCGCGCCCTCCGATTCGGCCGAGCCTGCCGCGTAGATCACGTGCGTGATGCCCTGGAACGCGTGCGAGAAATCGTTCGTCAGATCGGCCTCGACGACCCGCGCGCCCGGCAGCACATAGCCGTGCCGGCGCACGAGCGCCGTGAGCTCGAACTCCGGCTGCTCGAGCAGCAGATCCGCGCAGGCCCGGCCCGTCCGGCCGGTCGCGCCAATCAGCAGTACCTTCGTCGTCATGAAACCGCTCCTTGCTCGATGCGTCATCCACCCAGATAGGGACGGACGACCGATAACTCAAGTGTAATGTCGAATCGGCCCGGCGGCGGGCGCGTAATAAGGGGCATACCGCGCGGACGTACCGGCGAGCGCATACCCCAAGGGTGGCGGCGTTCGTTCACACGGATGCGGGAATGACGCGCCGACCGGCTATCATGTGCGCGATGCATTTTTCGCCGCTACGTGTGAATAACGCGTCGGCCCACCGGTTGGAGTACACATGGCATTACCCCTGGACAACGTGAGCATGGCCGTATTCTGCGACTTCGAGAACGTCGCGCTCGGCGTGCGCGACGCGAAGTACGAGAAATTCGACATCAAGCCCGTGCTGGAGCGGCTGCTGCTGAAAGGCAGCATCGTCGTGAAGAAAGCCTATTGCGACTGGGATCGCTACAAGGGTTTCAAGGCGTCGATGCACGAAGCCAGCTTCGAGCTGATCGAGATTCCGCACGTGCGCCAGTCGGGCAAGAATTCGGCCGACATCCGGCTCGTCGTGGACGCGCTCGATCTCTGCTACACGAAGTCGCACGTCGATACGTTCGTGATCATTAGCGGCGATTCGGATTTTTCGCCGCTCGTGTCGAAGCTGCGCGAGAACGCGAAGAAGGTGATCGGCGTCGGCGTGAAGAAATCGACGTCGGATCTGCTGGTCGCGAACTGCGACGAATTCATCTTCTACGACGATCTGGTGCGCGAGCAGCAGCGTGCGCTCGCGAAGCGCGAACAGCAGCAGCGCGCGAGCAACGGCGGCGCGAAGCGACCCGACGAGCCGTCGCGCAAGCACGACATGGACGCGCGCAAGGCCGAGGCGATCGCGCTGGCGGTCGAGACGTTCGACGCGCTCGCGTCGGAGCGCGACGACGTCGGCAAGATCTGGGCGTCGGTGCTCAAGAGCGCGATCAAGCGCCGCAAGCCGGACTTCAACGAGTCGTACTACGGATTCCGCGCGTTCGGCAACCTGCTCGACGAGGCGCAGGCGCGCGGCCTGCTCGAAGTGGGGCGCGACGACAAATCGGGTGCGTTCGTGTCGCGGGCTCGCCAGTCGGCTGCAGCCGAGCCCGTCGCGGCAGGCGGTGAGGGCGGCGCGGCGTACCACGGCGCCCAGCGCGGCACGCGCGCGGTGGAGCCGGCGCCGGCCGGTCGCGGAGCGCGCCGGCGCGAGGAGCGGGCGGAAGCGGTCGTTCACGAAAGCGTGCAGGTCGACACGGAAGACGCGGCGCTTGCCGAGGTCGCCGACGCGGCGCCGGCCGAAACGCGCGACACGTCCGACGTGGCCGAGGTGGCCGACGCTCAGGGTGACGCGAAGGATGGCCGCAAGCGTGCGCGCAAGAGCGCGGCAAAGAAGACCGGCGCGAAGAAGGGCGCGGCCGCGAAGGGCGCCGGTCGCCACGCGGCCGGCAAGCCGGACGCCGCCACGCAGGGCGACGCGACGCAGGGTGGCGATGCGCACACGCACGGCCAGCATGCGGACGAACTGCATCGCGACGCGGCGCATGACGAGGGGCACGCGGCGGCGGCGCCCGCCGAGCCGGCGTCTCGCGCCTCCGGCGCCAGGGACGAGGCCGCGCAACCGTCGCACGACGTGGCGCCGGCCGAAGCACCGCCCGAAGGGACTGCCGAAGCACCGGCCGCCGCCAAGCCGAAGAAGCCGGCCCGCAAGGCGGCGCCGCGTGCGCGTCGGCCGCGCAAGACGACGGCTGCCGCCGAGTAATGGGTAACGGCGGGGTAACGGCGGGGTAACGGCGGCAGGCGGCAGTCGCGCGATCGGCCGGGTTTCGTCCGCAACCGGGCGACATCCGCGCCGCGCTGTCCGGGCCGCGCCGTCCGGGCCGGCGCCACGCCGGCCTGCCGCGCTAGCCGTTCAGCACGTACGGCTGCGTCATCACTTCGAGGAAGTGACCGTCCGGATCGTCGAAGTACACGCCGCGTCCGCCGTTGTGGCGGTAGATGTCATCGGCTTGCCGCTTCGCCGGATCGGCCCAGTGCGGCAACCCGCGTTCGCGGATGCGTGCGAGCACGCGATCGAAGCCGGCTTCGTCGATCAGGAACGCGTAATGCTGCGACCGGATCTCCCCCGCCTGTTCGTAAAAATCGAGCGACACGCCATTGTCGAGCGCGACGACCAGCATCGCGCCAAACGGCGTCGGCGGCGGCAGTTCCAGCAGGTCGGTGAGGAAGCGGCTCGATGCGCGCTTGTCGCGGCACCAGACGATCGTGTGGTTGAGCTGGACGTTCATGGCGGGCTCCCGTGAAGCGGGCGGCGGTGTGCATGGACACACGATAGCCGATCGCGGCCGGTGTTCAAGCGCGGAAAGCGCCCGCCTGGGCGGCGGCCGCTTTCCGTCACTCGCCGGCGACCGCCGGCCCGCCGGTATTGCCGCGGCGGTTGCGGCGCTTCTCGGCCCACACGCGCAGCCGGTCCATGTACAGGTAGACGACCGGCGTCGTATAGAGCGTCAGCACCTGCGACACGATCAGGCCGCCGGCGATCGCGATCCCGAGCGGCGCGCGCAGCTCGGCGCCGTCGCCGCTGCCGAACGCGAGCGGCAGCGCGCCGAGCAACGCCGCCATCGTCGTCATCATGATCGGCCGGAAGCGCAGCAGGCACGCCTCGTGGATCGCATCGAACGACGACTTCCGGTTGTTGCGCGTCTGGTCGATCGCGAAGTCGACCATCATGATCGCGTTCTTCTTCACGATGCCGATCAGCAGGATCACACCGATCAGCGCGATGATGCTGAACTCGGTCTTGAACAGCAGCAGCGCGAGCAGCGCGCCGACGCCGGCCGACGGCAGCGTCGACAGGATCGTGATCGGGTGGATGTAGCTCTCGTACAGGATCCCGAGCACGATGTAGACGGCCAGGAGTGCCGCGAGGATCAGGATCGGCTGATCGTTCATCGATTGCTGGAACGCCTGCGCGGTGCCCTGGAAGCTGCCGACGATCGTCGGCGGCACGCCGATCTGCGCCATCGTCTGATAGATCACCTGGGTCGCCTGCGACAGGGACACGCCCGGCGGCAGGTTGAACGAGATCGTGGTCGCGACGAACAGCCCCTGGTGGTTGACCGACAGCGGCGTCGTGCTCGGCCCGAACGTCGCGATCGCCGACAGCGGGATCATCGTCGACTTCGACGTCGACACCGACGCGCCCGACGACGCGCTCGACTTGCCGCTCGCCGCGATCGCGTTGAGCGCCTGATTGCGCGCGGAATCGGATGCGATCGCCGCGGCGCTCTGCGTGGCCGTGCCCGCGCTCGACGTGCCGGCCGAGGTCGCGACGAAGGTGCCGGCGGCCGCGTTGGTGGTCTGCGAGCCGTTCGCGCTGCCGCCCGACGTGCTGATCCACACCTGGTTCAGCATCTCCGGGCTCTGCCAGTACTTCGGCGCGACTTCCATCACGACGTGGTACTGGTTCAGCGGGTTGTAGATCGTCGAGACCTGGCGCTGGCCGAACGCGTCGTACAGTGTGTTGTCGATCTGTGCGGGCTTGATGCCGAACCGTGCGGCCGTCGCGCGGTCGATCGTCACCATGGCCTCCATGCCGCCTTGCTGCTGGTCGGAGTTCACGTCGGTCAGCTCGGGGCGCTTCTGCAGCGCCTCGGTCAGGATCGGCCCCCACTTGTACAGGTCGGCGCTCGAATCGCCGAGCAGCGTGAACTGGTACTGCGCGTTGCTCTGCCGGCCGCCCACGCGAATGTCCTGCGCGGCCTGCAGGAACGTGCTCGCGCCTGCCACGTCCGCCAGCCGCGGGCGCAGTTGCTGGATCACCTGGTCGGCCGACAGCTTGCGCTCGGTGCGGTCCTTCAGCGTGACGAACATGAAGCCGGAGTTGGTCTGCGTGCCGCCGGTGAAGCCCGCGACGCTCTTCACGTTCGGGTTGGCCTGCACGATCCGCATCATCTCGGAGAACTTCAGCTTCATCGCCTGGAACGACGTCGACTGGTCAGCTCGAATGCCGCCGATCATCAACCCGGTGTCCTGCTGCGGGAAGAAGCCCTTCGGCACGACGACGTACAGGTAGACGTTCAGCCCGATCGTCGCGAACAGCGTCAGCAGGATCAGCAGCGGCCGGCGCAGCGCCCACGACAGCGAGCGCTCGTAGCCGCGCTGCATGCGCGCGAAGCCGCGTTCGAGGAAGCGCCCGAAGCGGCCCTCGTCGCGCGGGTCGTGCTTGTCGGGCAGCAGGCGTGCGCACATCATCGGCGTGACCGTGAGCGACACCGCGAGCGACACGGCGATCGCGAGCGACAGCGTCAGCGCGAACTCGCGGAACAGCCGCCCGACGATCCCGCCCATCAGCAGGATCGGCAGGAAAACCGCGACGAGCGAGATGCTCATCGACAGCACCGTGAAGCCGACTTCGCGCGCGCCGTCGAGCGCCGCCTGCATCCGCGACTTGCCGTTCTCGATGTGCCGCGCGATGTTCTCGAGCACGACGATCGCGTCGTCGACGACGAAGCCGGTCGCGACGATCAGCGCCATCAGCGACAGGTTGTCGATGGAAAAGCCGAGCAGGTACATCGCGCCGAACGTGCCGACGATCGAGATCGGCACCGCGACGCTCGGGATCAGCGTCGCGCGCCAGTTGCGCAGGAACAGGAACACGACCATCACGACGAGGCTGATCGCAATCAGCAGCGTGTGTTCGGTGTCCTTCAGCGACGCGCGGATGGTGGTCGAGCGGTCGAGCACCGGCGTGACCGTGATGTCGGCCGGCAGCGACGCGGTGAGCTGCGGCAGCGCTGCGCGCACGCGATCGAGCGTCTCGATGATGTTCGCGCCGGGCGAACGGTAGAGGATCACGAGCACCGCGCGCTTGCCGTTCGACAGGCCGAGGTTGCGCAGGTCCTCGACCGAATCGACGACGTCGGACAGATCGGACAGCCGCACGGCCGAGCCGTTGCGGTACGCGACGACGAGGTCGCGGTATTGCGACGCCTGGGACGCCTGGTCGTTTGTATAGAGCTGGAAGCGCTGCGGGCCGAACTCGATCGCGCCCTTCGGCGCGTTGGCGTTCGCGGAAGCCAGCGCCGCGCGCACGTCCTCGAGGCCGATCCCGTAGTGGAACAGCGATTGCGGTTCGAGCTCGACGCGCACGGCCGGGTTCGCGGAGCCGCTCACGGTGACCTGGCCGATCCCGTCGATCTGCGACAGCGACTGCTGCAGCACCGTCGACGCCGCGTCGTACACCTTCGCCGGCGACGCCGTCTCCGACGTCAGCGACACGACCATGATCGGCGAATCGGCCGGGTTGACCTTGCGGTAGGTCGGATTGCTCTTCAGCGCGGCGGGCAGGTCGGCGCGCGCCGCGTTGATCGCGGCCTGCACGTCGCGCGCGGCGCCGTCGATGTCGCGGTTCAGGCCGAACTGCAGGATGATCCGTGCGTTGCCGACCGTGCTCGTCGACGTCATTTCGGAGACGTCCGCGATCGATCCGAGGTGCCGTTCGAGCGGGCTCGTCACGCTGGTCGCGACCGTTTCCGGGCTCGCGCCCGGCAGCGACGCCTGCACCGAGATCGTCGGGAAGTCGACCTGCGGCAGCGGCGACACCGGCAGCTTGATGAACGCGAACAGGCCCGCGAGCGCGACGCCGAGCGCGAGCAGCGTCGTCGCGACGGGGCGGTTGATGAAGGGGCGCGACAGGTTCATGTCGGCACTCGCTGGGCCGCCGCGTGTTCCGACGGATGCGTTTTCGGGAGATGGGGGGGCTGCGCCCCCCCACGCGAACGAAGTGAGCGTGGGGGTTGTTTCATTTACGCACCCGTGTGCTTGCCTGCATCGGCGCCCGGCCCGTGGCGTTCGAACCAGCCGCGCACGCGGCGCGCGAGCGAGTCGAAGCCGAGGTAGATCACGGGCGTCGTGAACAGCGTCAGCACCTGCGACACGATCAGGCCGCCGGCGATCGCGATCCCGAGCGGCTGGCGCAGCTCGGAGCCCGCGCCCGAGCCGACGATCAGCGGCACCGCGCCGAGCAGCGCGGCGAGCGTCGTCATCAGGATCGGCCGGAACCGCAGCAGGCACGCCTGGTAGATCGCCTCGCGCGGCGGCTTGCCTTCGGCGCGTTCGGCCTCGAGCGCGAAGTCGATCATCATGATCGCGTTCTTCTTCACGATACCGATTAGCAGCACGATGCCGATGATCCCGATGATGTCGAGGTCGTGCCCGGTGATCATCAGCGCGAGCAGCGCGCCGACGCCGGCCGACGGCAGCGTCGACAGGATCGTGATCGGATGGATGTAGCTCTCGTACAGCACGCCGAGCACGATGTACATCGTGACGACCGCCGCGAGGATCAGGAACAGCTGGTTCGACAGCGACGCCTGGAACGCGAGCGCCGCGCCCTGGAAGCGCGTCTGGAACGAGCCGGGTAGGCCGATGTCCTTCTCGGCGGCCTCGATCGCCTTGACCGCTTCGCCGAGCGACGCGCCTGGCGCGAGGTTGAACGAGATCGTCGTCGACGGGAACTGCGACAGGTGCGCGACCAGCAGCGGCGACGGCCGCTCGTGGAACGACGCGATCGACGACAGCGGCACCTGGCCGCCGCCGGCCGACGGCAGGTAGATGTCGTTCAGCGATTGCGCGTAGTGCTGCTCCTTCGGCTCCGACTCGAGAATCACGCGGTACTGGTTCGACTGCGTGAAGATCGTCGACACGATGCGCTGGCCGAACGCGTCGTACAGCGCGTTGTCGACGGTCGCCGGCGTGATGCCGAAGCGCGCGGCGCTCGCGCGGTCGATCTCGATGTACACCGACTGCCCGTTGCTCTGCAGGTCGGTCGCGACGTCGGCCAGCGACGGCTCCTGCTGCAGCCGCGCGACGAGTTTAGGCACCCAGGTCGCGAATTCGTCGGCGTTCGGGCTCGTCAGCATGAACTGGTACTGCGTGGGGCTGACCGTCGAGTCGATCGTCAGATCCTGCACCGGCTGCATGAACAGCGAAATGCCGGTGATGTTCGACACGCGCTGCTGCAGGTCGCGGATGATCCGCGCGGCGGTTTCGTTGCGTTCGTCGCGTGCCTTCAGGTTGATCAGCATCCGGCCGCTGTTCAGCGTGATGTTGCTGCCGTCGACGCCGATGAACGACGTGAGGCTGTCGACGTTCGGATCCTTCAGGATCTCGGCCGCGAGCGCCTGCTGGCGTTCGGCCATCGCGCCGTACGAGATCGACTGCGGCGCCTGCGTGATCGCCTGGATCACGCCGGTGTCCTGCGCGGGGAAGAAGCCCTTCGGCACGTAGACATAGAGCAGGGCGGTCAGCCCGAGCGTCAGCAGTGCGACGACGAGCGTCGAGCGCTGCCGGTTCAGCACCCATTCGAGCGCCACCGCGTAGCGCGCGATCACCCAGTCGATCGCGCGGTGCACGCGCGCCTCGAAGCGATGGCTCTCCGGCGGCGGCGAATGGCGCAGCAGCTTCGCGCACATCATCGGCACGAGCGTGAGCGACACGATCGCCGAGATCACGATCGTCACCGCGAGCGTGATCGCGAATTCGTGGAAGAGGCGCCCGACCACGTCACCCATGAACAGCAGCGGGATCAGCACCGCAATCAGCGAGACCGTCAGCGAGATGATCGTGAAGCCGATCTGCCGCGAGCCCTTCAGCGCGGCCTCGAGCCCCGATTCGCCTTCCTCGACGTAGCGCGCGATGTTCTCGATCATCACGATCGCATCGTCGACGACGAAGCCGGTCGCGATGGTGAGCGCCATCAGCGACAGGTTGTTCAGCGAGAAGCCGGCCATGTACATCACCGCGAGCGTGCCGATCAGCGACAGCGGCACCGACAGGCTCGGGATGATCGTCGCGTAGACGTTCGCGAGGAACAGATACATCACCAGCACGACGAGCGCGACCGCGAGCAGCAGCTCGAACTGCACGTCGCGCACGGCCGCACGGATCATCGTCGTGCGATCGGTGACGATCTCGACGTCGAGCGCGGCCGGCAGCGTCTCCTGCAGCTTCGGCAACTGCGCCTTGATCGCGTCGACGGTCGCGATCACGTTCGCGCCCGGCTGGCGCTGCACGTTCAGAATGATCGCGGGGTCCGAATTCACCCACGCGCCGAGCTTGGTGTTCTCCGAGCCGGCGACGACCGTTGCGACGTCGGTCAACATCACCGGGCGGCCGTTCTTGTACGCGACGACCGCGCTGTTGTACTGGTCGGCGCTCGTCAACTGGTCGTTCGCGTTGATCGTGTACGCGCGCGTCGGGCCGTCGAAGTTGCCCTTCGGCGTGTTGACGTTCAGGTTCGAGATCGTCGTGCGCAGGTCGTCGAGATTCATCCCGTACTTCGCGAGCGCGGTCGGGTTCGCCTGGATCCGCACGGCCGGCCGGTTGCCGCCCGACAGGCTGACGAGGCCGACGCCGGCGATCTGCGAGATCTTCATCGCGAGGCGCGTGTCGGCCAGGTCCTGCACTTGCGTGAGCGGCAGCGTCTTCGACTTGACGGCGAGCGTCAGCACCGGCGCATCGGCCGGGTTCACCTTCGCGTAGATCGGCGGGGCCGGCAGATCGGACGGCAGCAGGTTGCCGGCCGCGTTGATTGCGGCCTGCACTTCCTGTTCGGCGATGTCGAGCGGCAGGTCGAGCGAGAACTGCAGCGTGATCACCGATGCACCGGCCGAGCTTTGCGACGACATCTGGTTCAGCGACGGCATCTGCCCGAACTGGCGTTCGAGCGGCGCTGTGACCGACGACGTCATCACTTCCGGGCTCGCGCCCGGATAGAAGGTCTGGACCTGGATCGTCGGGTAGTCGACCTCGGGCAGCGCGGCGAGCGGCAGGAACCGCAGCGCGACGAGACCGGCCAGCATGATCGCCGCCATCAGGAGAGCGGTGCCGACCGGCCGGAGAATGAAGAGGCGGGATGGATTCATCGAGCGGCCCGCGCGTTACTGGGCCGCGGGGGCCGCTGCCTGCGACGCGCCGTGCCGGTGTCCGCCGCGATGACCGCCGGCGCCCGATGCGCCCGATGCCGCGCCTGCGCCGTGCGCGCCCGACGCGCCTTTCGGCTTGTCGGCCGGAATCGAGATCTTCGCGCCTTCGCGCAGGCGATCCGAGCCGTCGGTCACCACGCGCTCGCCGAGCGCGACGCCGCTGACGATGCTCGTGCGTTCGCCGTCGACCGGGCCGACCGTGACCTTGCGCACGGTCACCGTGTTGTCGGGTTTCACGACGTAGACGAACTGGCCGATCGAGCCCGTCAGCACGGCGGAGGTCGGCACGATCGTCGCGTTGCGGATCACGTCGACGAGCAGCCGCGTGTTCACGAACTGATTCGGGAACAGCATGCCTTCCTTGTTATCGAAGTTCGCGCGCAGCTTGACCGTGCCGGTGCTCGTGTCGATCTGGTTGTCGAGCGTCGCGAGCGAGCCCGTCTCGAGCGGCACCGTGTTGTTGCGGTTGTAGGCGGTGACCGACAGCTTCCGGCCCGCGTTCACCTGCTTGAGAATCTGCGGCAGATTGTCTTCCGACGTCGTGAAGATCACGCTCATCGGCTGCAACTGCGTGATCACGACGATGCCGTTGGTGTCGCCCGGCGTCACGTAGTTGCCCGGGTCGACCTGGCGCAGGCCGACGCGACCGGAGACGGGCGCCGTGATGCGCGCATACGTGAGATTGAGTTTCGCGGAATCGATCGCGGCCTGGTCGGTTTTCACCGCGCCTTCGTACTGCTTGACGAGCGACGCCTGCGTATCGACGGTTTGCGACGCGATCGAGTCCTGCGACAGCAGCGTCTGGTAGCGCTTCAGGTCGAGGCGGGCCGTCGCGAGCAGCGCCGCGTCGCGGGCATGCGTGCCTTCGGCGTTCTCGAGCGCGACCTGGTACGGGCGCGGATCGATCTGCGCGAGCACGTCGCCCTTCCTGACGATCTGGCCTTCCTGGAACGACACCGACTGCAGGTAGCCCGACAGTTGCGTCTTCACCGTCACGTTCGCGAGCGGCGTGACGGTGCCGAGCGCGGACAACACGATCGGCATCTCGCCCTGCGTCGCGGTGGCGACCTGCACCGGCTGCGGCACGTTCGCCATCGCAGCAGGGCCGCCGCGGCCGCGATGGCTGCCCGCAGCGGCGCTGGCGCCCGCGCCTTTCGCGGTGTTGCCTGCCGCCGGCGTGCGGTTCCACGGGTGCCACCACAACAGGCCGCCGATGACGACGACCGCGACGGTCCCGAGCAGCAGCGTGCGGCGCGGGCGGCGTGCGACGGTGGGTGCGGGGTCTTTCGAAGGGGGCGTGGGCTTTTGTTCGTTATCCATCGTGTTCTGTCAGGAAGACGGCGCGGCGGCCCGGAAATCGGGCTGCTCGGCTGCGCGTGGGGCGACGCGACGGGGCGGCCCGGCTCGGTCCGGGGCCCCGCCGATCCGCGCGGGAAAAGAGCGGTGCACACCGCGAATGCGGTGCGACGATGGGCATGATCCTACGTGCCGTCCCCGTTACAGTCCAGCGGTCTATCTTTCAACGGGTTACGGTCGTTACACAACGCGACACGACGATGACGAAACGATTACGAGCCGACACGCCGGGCCGGCGCGCCGCCGATTTCGCGGGTGATTTTCGCGATGCATTCGTGCAGCGCGGGCACGACGTGTTCCTGCAGCCATTCGGGCGGACACTGGTGCGACGCGCCGCCGCAATTCACCGAATAGCGCTGGCCCGACGGGCCGACGAAACCGGCCGCGACCGCGTTCAGGCCTTCGCGCCATTCGCCGATCGCGATCGCGTGGCCGTCGCGCATCGCATCGTCGAGCGCGGGTGTCAGGCGGGCGGACACGTGCGGCCAGTCGTCGCCGGCGGTGGTGCGCAGCGACTCGAGCAACTGGCGGCGCTCGTCGTCCTCGAGCGCGGCGAGATACGCGCGGCCCACGGCCGTACGCGCGATGTCCATCCGCGAGCCGATTTCGAGGCGCGTGACGAGCACGGCCGAACGCGGGCGGATCACGTCGATCGCGACCATGTCGAGCCGGTCGCGCACCGCGAGGTGCACGGACAGCGACGTGCGTTCGGCCAGTTCGATCATGAACGGCCGGGAACGCGCGCGGATGTCGAAGTTGCGCAGGAAGCCGTGGCTGAGTTCGAGCACCGACGCGGTCAGCACGAAGCGCTCGCTGTCGGGCAACTGGAACAGGAAGCCGGCGCTGACGAGCGTCGCGGTGATGCGCGAGACGGTCGGCTTCGGGATGCCGGTCAATTCGGTTAGTTCGCGGTTGCTGACGGGGGCGTCGGCAGCCGCGATGCGGCGCAGCACGGCGAGACCGCGGGCGAGGGCGGTGATCTCGTCGGGCGACGATTCACGGTCCCGCGACGCGGGAGAGGTTACAGTGGTCGACACGAGGGATTCTCTCTAATTCCGAAACTCGATTTCAATTTTGTTGGTATTGTAGGACTATTGCCAAAAGATGCATGTTCCGCGGGTGAATCGGTCATTGGATGAGATTTTACGGGTTCACCCTTGGTTTATTGGGAAAACACTCAAATGAGCGTTGTCGGAAAGTGCATGAACCGGTGCAAATACCGCTTGACTTGTCGGGCGGAAACGGAAAGAATGTCTCACGTTTTCGAAACATCGTTTCAAGAGTTTAACCGGCAACGATGTTTCGCGCAGTCTCTCAGGTTCTAGCACGGCCCTCGGAATGGCTAGAACTTTTTTAGCGCCACGGTCTCCGTGGCGCTTTTTTTTGCCCGTTTCCGACTGTTCGCCCGGACGCGTCAGGCCCGTATTATCCCCCGATCGCCGTAAACGCCCGTCTGGGCCAATTTCGTGGCTGCTTGCACGCGGGGTTGACGTCGCTTGCACGAGATCCCCACGCGCAAAAAAAAGCGCGATGCCCGCAATGGGCATCGCGCGTGAAACGGCGTGGAGCGCCGACGAATGAACGGTGATGAAGAAAAGAAGCCTGGCCAGGGGCGTCCGGCCAGGCGCCCTGCAAGGAGCAACGCCCCTCGCGCGCGGCCCGTCAGCCCTTCGCGAGCTTGATGCTGGTCTGCTCCGCAGTCAGGTAGCCGACGCTCGCGCCGAAGCGATCCTTGTAGTTCGCGCGCACGAGCGGGTCGAGGGTCGGCTTGACCTTGTCGTGCAGCGGCGATTCCCAGTCGCCCGCGTGCTGGAAGTTGCTCATGATGTAAGTCCAGCCGTTGATCTCGTCGACCGCGTGCAGGCCTGTCGATTCGGCGCCCGCCGGGCACGACAGCACGCGCGCGAGCGACTTCGTGTCGACGTTGTAGGCCCACAGGAAGTTGTTCACGTGCATGCCCGAGTCTTCGCCGATGAACAGCGTGCGCAGCTTTTCGGAGAACTTCAGGTTGTCCGGATTCGCGATCTTGTCCGGGTTCGCGAGGTTGCCGAGCGCGTCGGCCGCGGCGAGATCCTCGCCGACGAGCGCGGCGGGCGCGCCCATGTCGACCGGCACCCATTCGCTGTCGATCGCGCCGCCCGTCGTGTCGCGCTGGCCGCCCTTCAGGTTCAGCGCATAGACGGCGCCCGCGGCGATCTTCTTGTCGACCGCGACGTCGCGCGACACCGCGTTGCCCTTGACCATCGACGTTTCGATCCGCGACATCGCCGTGTAGACGATCTTGTCCTTCGCGTTCACGGTCGTGCCTTCGAGCTTCGTGAACGCCATGCTGCCGCCGAGCAGCGCCGCGTAGCGGTGCGTCTCGAGGAACGCGGCGGCCTTTTCCATCCCCGGCTTCACGCGCATCCAGTTGAACTTGCCGCCGAAGTGGATCTTCGTGTAGCTCGCATCGTTCGGATCGGCGGTCGCCAGGTCCATGATGTCCGACGCCTTCAGCGTGTTCGCGAGCGTTTCGATTTCGCTGCTGGTCGCATGGCCGATCTTGATCCACGTGAGCGTCGCGGTGCCCGCGCCCGCGGACGACGTCTGCGTCCACTTCGCGACGTACAGCGTGCCGGCCGACAGGTCGGCCGCCTTGTCCGCGACGAACATGAACAGGCCGCCGTTGGTCGCATCGTCGCCCATCATCACCGTGCGCTGGTCCGGCATCACCTGGATCAGCTCGTGCGAGATGCGGCCGAGGCAGTAGTGCTTCTTCACCGTGCCGGTGCCGTCCGGATTCACGGTGATCTCCGGCAGATGGCCGTAGTGATACGGATTCGCCTTCGTCTCGTCGCCGAACGTGTTCTTGCTGAACGCCTTGAACTGCGCGTCGGTCGCGGCCTTGGTCGCATCCGGCTCGTATTCCTCGCTCGACAGGTGCGTGCCCCACGGCGACAGGCTGGCGCCGCAGGTGATCCACAGGCCGTGCGCCTTCGACGTGTCGACGTTGTGGTACTTCACGACCTTCAGCGCGCCGGTGGCCGGATCCTGGTCGAGCGTGAGCACGGCGATCGGCGACGGCAACTGGCCGTACTGCGACGCGCTGGCCTGGTCGCGCGTCGCGTATTCGAACTGCACGACCGCGAACACGGTGTTGCCCTTCACGCCGGGCACGTTCGCGTTCTTCAGCGTCAGCAGCGAGCTGCCGTCCGGGCAGTCCGAATAGAACTGGCGCTCCTTGCCGGCCACCGAGCGATCGATGATCGGCTGGTTGTTGATGTCGTAGTAGCCGCCCGCGAGCGTCGTGCCGCCGTTGCCGTCCGGCACCATGTCGCCCGTCACGAAGAACGGCCGGTATGCGAGCTTGAAGTTGCGCGACGAGCCGTCCGAGAACGACACCGACAGCGTCGAGCCGACCGTCGTCGTGGCCATCGCGGCCGCGTTGTCGAGCGTAGGCGCGGCCATCGTCGAGAATGCCGCCGACGTATAGGCAGCGGCGACCGGGGCCGGCGTCGACGCGGGATCGTCGTCGCCGCCGCAACCCGTCAGCAGGGCCGGCAGCGCGAGGCCGGAAAGGGGAAGCATGGGCGCGCCGGCGAGGATCTTCAGGGCCTGACGACGGGAAGCATTGGGCAACGCGGGCATGTGGAGTCCAGTTTCGGTTGTTGGAAGAATGGCCTTCGCGAAGCAGGCGAGCGGCAAGCTTCGCGAAGGCAAGTTGAAATCTGGACCGAAGTGTAGGGACGCTAGATGAAAGTTTTTTGAATTGGAAACGTAATGAGGTGTCGGGCATCCGTCAGGCATGCTGCGGGATGCCCATCGGATGCTTGCTCGCGCTCAATCGCGCTCGGGCGTGGCCGAGATGCGGTGAATCGACAGGTCGGCGCCGTCGAATTCGGCTTCGCGATCGAGACGCAGGCCGAGGGTCGCCTTCAGCGCGCCGTAGACGAGCGTGCCGCCCGCGGTCGCGATCGCGATGCCGCCGAGCGTGCCGACGAGCTGCGACAGGAACGACACGCCGCCGAGACCGCCGAGCGCCGGCCGTCCGAACACGCCGGCCGCGAGGCCGCCGAGCGCGCCGCACATCCCGTGCAGCGGCCAGACGCCGAGCACGTCGTCGATGCGCCAGCGGTTCTGCACGCAGGTGAACATCGCGACGAACAGCGCACCGGCCGCCGCGCCCGTGACGAGCGCGCCGATCGGATGCATCACGTCGGAGCCCGCGCATACTGCGACGAGGCCCGCGAGCGGCCCGTTGTAGGTGAAGCCCGGGTCGTTGCGGCCGGCCATCCACGCCGCGAGCGTGCCGCCGACCATCGCCATCAGCGAGTTCACCGCGACGAGGCCGCTGATCTTGTCGAGCGTCTGCGCGCTCATCACGTTGAAGCCGAACCAGCCGACCGCGAGCACCCAGGCGCCGAGTGCGAGGAACGGGATGTTCGACGGCGGATGCGCGGCGATGCGGCCGTCCTTCGCATAGCGGCCGTGGCGCGCGCCGAGCAGCAGCACGGCCGGCAGCGCGACCCAGCCGCCGAACGCATGTACGACGACCGAGCCCGCGAAGTCGTGGAACGGCGCACCGAACGCGTGCGTGAGCCAGGCCTGCACGCCGAAGCGCTCGTTCCAGGAGATTCCTTCGAAGAACGGATAGATGAACCCGACGATGATCAGCGTCGCGACGAGCTGCGGGTTGAACTTCGCGCGCTCGGCGATGCCGCCGGACACGATCGCCGGGATCGCCGCCGCGAACGTCAGCAGGAAGAAGAAGCGCACGAGCGCGTAGCCGTTGTGCTGCGACAGCGTGCCGATGTCGTCGAAGAATTCGACGCCGTACGCGATCGTGTAGCCGATGAAGAAATACGCGAGCGTCGACACCGAGAAGTCGACCAGGATCTTCACGAGCGCGTTGACCTGGTTCTTCTTGCGGACCGTGCCGAGTTCGAGAAATGCGAAGCCCGCGTGCATCGCGAGCACCATGACGGCGCCGATCAACAGGAACAGTGTGTCGACGCCGGATTTCAGACCATCCATGCCCTGGCTTCCTTGCGCAAAAAACGGGCAAGGAATGCAAGTATCGAGCCAACCTGGTGAACGGCTGCGTGGAATTGGTGCCCGGATACCGCACGATGCGGTATTCCGGTGAATCGTGCACGCGATCGGGGCGGGACGGATGCCGAAGGAGCGCCCGGTTCTCTGCACGCGTGTGGTGCGGTACGTGCCGAATCGGTGCGTGCGACGATTGGAGTGGTGCGCAATGCCGCGCCGCCGTGCACCGATCTGGCGCGTCAGTGGCGCGCGAACAGCGCGGGCGGCCGACGCAGCCGCAGCGCGCACGCCGACCAGTAGCCGGCGACGGTCGCCAGCCCGAGCGCGGCCAACGCGAGCGCCGCGAAGCCGGCGACGGACTGGCCGTCGCCGTCGGCGCCGAGGATGCCTTGCGCGACGATCAGCGCGGCCGTCCAGAAACCGATCACGGCCTGCGTGAGCAAGCGCGCGCAGGCGATGCGGCGCGGACGCCCGGATTCGGCGAGGCGGCGCGCCGACGGCGCGCGCAGGCTCATGAACAGGGTGGCGGCGAGCAGCGCGGCCAGGGCGATGAGCCAGTCGACGAGGAAAGCCATAACGAGAAAAAGAGGGTACGGAAGAAGCGAATTGAAGCGTGCCCACTTTAGAGGTGTGGCGCCCGCGATTGAATCAGACGAATCCGAAATTGAAAGGGATTTTTAATGGCGGGTCGTCATTGAGCCTGTTCCACAGGCGGTATCATCGACACCGGTCCAACCACGAGGTCGTGCAACGCGCGGCCGGAGATTGCTGATGAACATGAAGACATCGCGGGCGCGTCGCGTGCCCGGGTCCGTGCTGGCGGCCGTGGCCGCCGGCGCGTTGCTGTTGCTCGCGGGCTGCGAGAAGTCCGGCACGCCGGCCGCGCAACCCGATACAGCCGCGAGCGCGGCCGCCGATGCGGCGAACAATGCGGCCAAGGCGCTCGACCAGGTGGCGAGCACCGTCAACCAGCAGATCAACGCGGCGAAGGCGGGCCTCGCATCCGCGGCGTCGGCCGTGCCGCCGTTGTCCGCAAGCGGCCTCGCGTCGGCCGCGCAGGCGCAAATCGACGCGGCGGCGTCCGCCGTCGTCGCGCATGCGGCTTCAGAAGCGGGCGCGAAGATCGCCGAAGCCGGCAAGAAACTCCAGCAGTGGAGCCAGCAGAACGCCGCGGGGGCGAAACCCGCGAGCGGCGAATGACGCGGGCTTGCACGATCCGCAAAATGTAATTATGATAGTTACACATGTCGCCGGCCGCGGGTCGGGCCGGTGTCGCCGAGTGAGTCAGGAATGAATACCAGCAGCCGGTTCGCGTTCGCCGTTCACGTGCTCGCCTTGCTGTCGATGCAGGAAGGCGTGCCGTTGTCGTCCGACGTCATCGCGGGCAGTGTGAATACGAATCCGGCGCTGATTCGCCGGTTGCTGTCGATGCTGGCAGCAGCCGGGCTGACCACGTCGCAGCTCGGTGCGGGCGGCGGTGCGCTGCTCGCGCGCGAGCCCGGCGAGATCACGCTGCTCGACGTGTATCGTGCGGTCGACGATGCGCAACTGTTCGCGCTGCACCGCGAGGCACCGAATCCGGCGTGTCTCGTCGGGCGGCACATCCAGGGCGTGCTGACCGGCTATATCGGCGACGCGCAGCGCGCGATGGAGGCTTCGCTCGCCACGCGCACGTTGGTCGACGTGACGGCCGACATGCTGGATCTGGAACAGCGCACGCAACGAGCGGCGCGCGCCGGCGGGTAAACGGCGGCGGGCGACCGGCAGCGGGGCGACTTGCGGCGGACAACCGACGACGGGTGCCCGGCGGCAGGGCAGGCAGGAAGCCGGACGGCGCGGACGCGCGACGATCGGCGCAACGGGGGCTTCGCCCCGTTTTTTTCGGTCTTATATGTAATTAATGGTGTTACATATTTTTATTTCTGGAGAATCGATATGACGCAACGTTCGTTGAATATCGCGCTGTTCGGCGCCACCGGCATGATCGGCTCGCGCATCGCGGCGGAAGCCGTGCGGCGCGGCCACCGCGTCACGGCGCTTTCGCGCCATCCGGGCGCATCCGGCGACGGCATCACCGCGAAGGCGGCCGACCTGTTCGACGCCGCCAGCATCGCGGCCGCTCTGCCGGGCCATGACGTCGTCGCAAGCGCGTACGGCCCGAAGCAGGAAGATGCGGCGCAGGTCGTCGCGGTTGCGAAGGCGCTGGTCGCCGGCACGCGTCAGGCCGGGTTGAAGCGGCTCGTCGTGGTGGGCGGCGCCGGTTCGCTCGAAGTCGCGCCGGGCAAGCAACTCGTCGACACCGAAGGTTTCCCGGACGCGTACAAGCCGCAGGCGCTCGCGCACCGCGACGCGCTCGGCTACCTGAAGACGGTCGCCGATCTCGACTGGACCTTCTTCGCACCGGCTGCGCTGATCGCGCCGGGCGAGCGCACGGGCACGTTCCGCACCGGCATCGGCAAGCTGATCGTGGACGCGCAAGGCAACAGCAAGATCTCGGCGGAAGATTACGCGGTCGCGTTCGTCGACGCGCTGGAGCAGGACAGCTTCGTGCGCGAGATCGCGACGGTCGCGTATTGAGCGGCGTGACGGCCGGCGGCGGGTAAGCGCCGGCCCGGGTGCGACGTGCAAGCGGCGACGCGCAGCCATTTCAGGCGATTCCGCCCTCGCGGGTGGCGTCGCCTGTTTCATTTGGCGCGCGAAAGCGTCGCATGCATGACGGATCGGTATTTACACCGGTCGACGCAACGAAGCAGTTTTCATATTGTTCTCCGTCGGACAGGATGAATAGAATAAATTTCTATCGACGAGGGAATGGAGAAATGGACGCCATCGATCGCAAGCTGCTGGAGCTGCTGCAGGCGGATGCCACGCTGCCGATCGCCGAGCTGGCGCAGCGCGTGAACCTGTCGCAGACGCCGTGCTGGAAGCGCGTGCAGCGGCTGAAGGAAACCGGCGCGATTCGCGCGCAGGTCGCGCTGTGCGATCCGCGCAAGCTCGGGGTCGGCACGACCGTGTTCGTCGCGATCCGCACGAACCAGCACACCGAGGAATGGGCGCAGCGTTTCACGCAGGCGGTGCGCGACATGCCGGAAGTGGTCGAGGTCTACCGGATGAGCGGCGAGACCGATTATCTACTGCGCGTCGTCGTGGCCGGGATCGACGACTACGACCGCGTCTACAAGCAATTGATTCGCACGGTGCCGCTGTTCGACGTCAGTTCGTCGTTCGCGATGGAGCAGATCAAGTATTCGACCGCGTTGCCCGTGCGCAATCTGGCCGAGCCCGCCTGACGGACACGCCGCCGCGCCGGCGGCGCGGTGTCAGCGGCCGCGCGCGAGTGCGCGTGCGCGCTCGTCGGCCAGTGCGTCGCGGCGCACGAAATCCGCGACGAACGGGCTGGCCGGATGATGGTGCAGCGCGTACGGCGTATCCCATTGCGCGAGCCGGCCGTCCTTCATCACGCCGATCCGGTCGGCGATCGCGAACGCTTCCGCCTGATTGTGCGTGACGAGGATCGCGGTGTGCCCCGTGTGCTTCAGGATGTCGCGCAGCTCGAACGCGAGCCGCTCGCGCGTATCGACGTCGAGATTCGAGAACGGTTCGTCGAGCAGCAGCAATTCCGGCGACGGCGCGAGTGCGCGCGCGAGGGCGACGCGCTGCTGCTGGCCGCCCGACAGTTCGTGCGGATACGCGTCGCCGGAATCGGCGAGGCCGACGAGCTCGAGCATCTGCGCGACGCGCAGGCGCCGTTCGGCCTTCGGCCTGCGCCGCAGGCCGAACGCGACGTTGTCGGCCGCGCTCAGGTGCGGGAACAGCGCGTAATCCTGGAACATCATGCCGATGCGCCGCCGCTCGGGCGGCACGTCGAGCGACGGCGCCGCGACCGGCGTGCCGTCCAGCACGATGCGCCCCATGCGCACGGGTTCGAAGCCGGCGATCGCGCGCAGCACGGTGGTCTTGCCGCAGCCGGACGCGCCGAGCAGGCAGCCGATGTCGCCGCGCGGCAGCGCGAGGCTCAGGCCGTCGACGACGGTGCGGCGGCCGTGCGGCGTGTCGTAGGCGATGCAGAGGTCGTCGAGTTCGAGCAGGTTCACGGTATCAGCCTCCGATCTTGTGGCGGGTGCGTGCAAGCAGGATCACGGGCACGAGCCCGGCCAGCACGATCGCGAGCGCGGCGACCGCGCCTTCTTCATAGGTGCCGCGCGCGGCTTCCGCATACAGCCACGTCGCGAGCGTGTCGAAGTTCAGCGGGCGCAGCAGCAGCGTGGCCGGCAGCTCCTTCATCGCGTCGACGAACACCAGCAGCGCGCTCGTCGTGAGCGCGGGCCGCAACAGCGGCAGATGGACGCGGCGCAACGTGCCGCCGGCCGTCTCGCCGAGCGAGCGCGCGGCCTGTTCGAGCGATGGCGGAATGCGCGCGAGGCCGGCTTCGATGCCGCCGGCCGGAATCGCGAGGAAGCGCACGGTGTAGGCGATCACGAGCGCGGTCGCGGAGCCCATCAGCAGCAGTCCGTCGCGGCCGAGCGCCACGCCGAACAGCCGGTCGGCCGCCGCGAACGGAATCAGCAGGCCGATCGCGAGCACGGTGCCCGGCACCGCGTACCCGAGGCTCGCGATCCGTGTGCACAGGCGGGCAGGGCTCGCACGCGCGCTGTCGCGCTGCGCGCGCGCGGCCCATGCGACGACGAGCCCGCATGCGAGCGTCGCGGCGGTGGCGGCGGTCGCGATCGTCAGCGTGTTCGCGAGCCCCGTCATCAGTTGCGCGGATACGCCGCCGACGAGGTGCAGCCGCTTGCCGGTCTCGACCGCGAGATAGGCGGCCGGCGCGCCGAAGCCGAGCAGGACGGGCAGCCAGCCGAGCGCCGCGGCGCCCAGCGCGGCCGTGCCGGCCAGGCGGCGCGGCGCGATCGGCCGCATGCGCCGGCCGTGCGCGTAGCGCTGGCGGCGGCGCCCGTAGCGTTCGAGCGCGATCATGCCGACGACGATCGCGAGCATCGCAAGGGCGATCTGCGCGGCGCCGGCGAGATCGGAGCGCGTGATCCACGTCGTATAGACGGACACGGTCAGCGTCTGCACGCCGAGAAATTCCGACGCGCCGATATCGTTCAGCGTTTCGAGCAGCGCGAGGCTCATGCCGACCGCGATCGCCGGCCGGGCAAGCGGCACGACGACGCGCCAGAATGTCGCGACGCGGCCGGCGCCGAGTGTGCGCGCGGCCTCGAGCAGGCTCGCGGACTGCGTGACGAACATCGCGCGCGTACTCAGATAGACGTACGGATACAGTACGAAGCCCAGCACGAAGATCGCGCCGGGCAGCGAGCGCAGATCGGGCAGGCGGAACTGGCGCGGGCTGTCGAAGCCGAGCAGCCAGCGGATCGCGCCCTGCACGGGGCCGATCGGATGCAGCAGGTCGAGATACGCGAACGCGACAATGTAGGTGGGCACCGCGAGCGGCAGCAACAGCGCCCAGGTCAGGATCCGGCGGCCGGGAAATTCGTACGCGGTGACGAGCCATGCGCAGCCGGTGCCGACGATCGACACGATCGTGCCGACGCCCGCGAGCAGCAGCAGCGTATTGACGAGCGCCTGCGGCAGCACGAATTCGGCGAGATGCCGCCAGTGCGCGAGATCGGCGTCGAACGCGGCGGCCACGAGCACCGCGAGCGGCGCCGCGACCGCCGCGGCGATCGTCAGCGCCGCGAGCAGCCACAAGCTGCCCGCGCGCGGCTCTCGATAGACGCGGGCAGGCGATGCGTCAGTTGTCAAAGCCGACCTTGTCGACGAGCTGGCTCGCCTGCTTGCGATGCTTCGCGATATCCGCCAGCGGCAGCGGGTCGACCTTCAGCGTGCCGAAGCTCGCGATCACCGGGTCGAGCTTCACGTTCGCGCGCACCGGGTATTCGTAGTTCGCCTGCGCATACAGCGCCTGCGCTTCCGGCGACACCAGGTATTCGAGCAGCTTCACTGCATTGGCCTTGTGCGGCGCATGCTTCGCCACCGTCGCGCCGCTGATGTTCACGTGCGTGCCGCCGCTCTTCGCGTTCGCGAACGTCGGGCGCACGACCTTGATCGCGTCGCCCCATTTGCGCGCATCGCTGCCGGCTTCGGCATGCTTCATGTGGCCGACATAGTACGCGTTCGCGAGCCCGACGTCGCAGATCCCGCCGAGGATGTCGCGCGCGACGTCGCGATCGCCGCCCGTCGCCTTGCGCGCGAGATTCGCCTTCACGCCGCGCAGCCATTGCTCGGTCGCGGCCTCGCCGTCGTGCGCGATCATCGCCGCGACGAGCGCCGTGTTGTACGGATGCTGGCCCGACCGGATGCAGACCTTGCCCTTCCATTTCGGATCGGCGAGATCCTCGTAGCGGAACGCATCGACCTTCAGGTCCTTTTCGACGTACAGCACGCGGTCGCGCAGCGACAGCGCGTACCAGTCGCCGTTCGCGCCGCGCAGGTTCGCGGGAATCGCGTCGTCGAGCGCCTTCGAGCGCACCGGTTGCGTGACGCCGCCGTCGACGAGGTCGAGCAGGTTGCCGACGTCGACCGTCATCAGCACGTCGGCCGGCGACTGCGCGCCTTCCGCCTTCACGCGCTCGAGCAGGCCGTCCTTCACGAACACCGTGTTGACCTTGACGCCGCTCTGCTTCGTGAACGCATCGATGAGCGGCTGGATCAGCTTCGGCTCGCGGGTGGTGTACAGGCTCACTTCCTCGGCCGCCTGGGCAAGCGGCGCGAAGGCGGCCGCAGCCAGGGCGAGGGCGCCGGCGAGCGGCAGCAGGCGGGTGCGCGGATTCGACATGGAGAACTCCGGTGGGGCAGGTGGACGAGGAAGCGTTCCGGAGCGCGCCTGCCGCCCGAACGACCCGGAACATTACAAAATGAAAGATTAGCGATTCTAAATCGAAATGGGAATGATTAACAAACGAAAGCTTGCGGAAAGCGGCGGAGATGCACGGGGCGGGGATCGGCGAACGGGGCGGCGCAGCGCGGGCGCAAGCGCGTAGAATGCCCGCTTCGACGAATTTGACGGAGCCGCACCGACCATGAACGATCAGCGCAAGAAGGACCCTGTCCGCAACGTGAGCATCCTGATCGTCGTGGCCGTGCTGCTCGTGATCGGGACGATCCTGTACAACGCGATTTCGCAGAAGCACGCGTACGACGAGGCCCATCCGGCCGAGGCCGCGAGCGCCGCGTCGCACTGAGCGCCGGCGTGCATGATCGCTGCGCGGCGCGATGGAGCCGTGGGCGAGACGCAGGAAGCAGGAGGAGACGGGGGCGGCGCGACGCGTGATCCATCGCATCGCGCCGGACAGACGCAGGCGCCGAGGCCGGCGCGCCGCATGGAACAATCAGTCGAGCGTCATCGTGACGCAGGGGCGAACTTCGGGCGGATCCGTGCGTAGAACACGGCCGCGAGCAGCGCGAGCCACGCCGCGCCGACATACAGCGCGACGCGCGTATCGTCGAACCAGCCGAGCATCACGATCACGAAGCCCATGAATGCAATCGTCAGCGCGGGCGCCACGGGCCACAGCGGCACCTTGAACTTCAGCGCCGCGACTTCCGCGCCCGACAGGCGGCGACGCATCGCCACCTGCGACAGCAGGATCATCAGCCAGACCCACACGGTCGCGAACGTCGCGATCGCGGCGACCACCAGGAACACGTCCTTCGGCATCAGGTAGTTGAGCAGCACGCCAACCAGCAGCGCGGCGGCCATCACGAGCACCGTGACCCACGGCACGCCGTGGCGCGACGTCGTCATCAGCACGCGCGGCGCCTGACCCTGCCGCGCCATCCCGAACATCATCCGGCCCGCGCCGAAGATGTCGCTGTTGATCGCCGAGATCGCCGCGCTGATCACGACGAGGTTCAGGATCGTCGCGGCGGATTTCACGCCGAGCGCCGAGAAGATCTGCACGAACGGGCTGCCATCGCTGCCGACGCCGGTCCACGGGCCGATCGACATCAGCACCACCATCGTCAGCACGTAGAACAGCAGGATGCGCGCGGGCACCGCGTTGATCGCGCGCGGAATCACGCGCTCCGGGTCCTTCGCCTCGCCGGCGCTCATCCCGATCACCTCGATCCCGCCGTACGCGAAGATCACGACCGACAGCGACGCGATCAGCCCGCCGATTCCGTTCGGCAAGAAGCCGCCGTGGTTCCACAGGTTCGCGAACGTCGGCACGTCGGCGGAATGGCCGAGGTGCATGCCGGTCAGCAGGATCGCGACGCCGCCGCCGACCATCGCGACGATCGCGCCGACCTTGATGATCGACAGCCAGAATTCAAGCTCGCCGAACACCTTCACGTGGCACAGGTTCAGCCCGCAGATGATCGCGACGACGCCGAGCACCCAGATCCATTGCGGGACATCCGGAAACCAGAAGCCCATGTAGATGCCGAACGCGGTGATGTCGGCGATCGCGACGATCACCATTTCGAGCGTGTAGGTCCAGCCGGTGACGAAGCCCGCGAACGGGCCGAGGTTCTCGGTCGCGTAGTGGCCGAACGAGCCCGCGACGGGTTCGCGCACGGCCATCTCGCCGAGCGCGCGCATCACCATGTAGACGGCCGCGCCGCCCAGGAGGTACGCGAGGATCACCGCCGGACCCGCGAGCTGAATCGCGGACGCCGACCCGTAGAACAGGCCCGTGCCGATCGCCGAGCCCAGCGCGAGAAAGCGGATGTGCCGCGCGCTCAGGTGGCGCTGCAAGTTTTTCATCGAGTCTCCGATATCGTTATGCGACGAACCGGGCGAGCGGGGCTGGCCCGATTGGCTCAAGTTGTCTATACAACTTGAATGTGAACGAATGATAACAAGCCGGGCCCGGTGACCGGAATCGGGTATTCCCTGACTGGCGCGGCGAGCGGAACGGCGCTTGGGGCATTCGTGCGCCCGCAGGCGCGGGCCGCGTGGCGCGGGTGGGGCATGCTTCGGGCAATCGTCAAGCCGGAGCGCGCCGATGGCCGAGCCGCGACGTGCGCGGGCCGGCCTGCCGGCGCGGACATGCGGGGTCAGGCGGGCAGGCGGATCACGCTCGCATCCTTGCGGATCAGCAGCGACGACGCGAGCATCTGCTTGCACTGGTGCGCGAGCACCTTCAGGTCGTGCGTGAGCTCGGCGCCGACCGCGTCGGATTTTTCCGCGGACACGACCATCGCATCGAGATCGCGCGTGATCTGCTTCGACGTTTCGAGCTGGTCGGCAGGCGGCGGCTCGCCGGCTTCGGCTTTCTCGAGATTCTCGAGCACGGCGGCGAGGCCGCGCTGCAGTGCGTCGTCGTGGACGAGGCCGCCATCGGCCGCGCATGCGCTGCGAATCAGCGGTGCGGCAGCCGTGATCTGCGCGCCGAGCACGTGCGTCTGCACGAGCAGATCGTTCAGTTCGGGCACGAAGCGCTGGTGCGCCTTCGGCTCGATCATCATCCGCTGGAACGCCTGCCCGAGGTTCGCGAACGCGATGTGCACGTCCTTGCGGGCGAGGCGGTAGCGGTAGTCGTCGTCGAGCGTGCTGGCCGGCGTTTCGATCGCCGCGGCGACGACGGGTACGACGGCCGCGCCGTCGGCGGTCGGCACCGGCGGCGGCGACATGCCGCGCCCGGCGCGCCACACGGCCTCGAAATACTTGCGGGTGGACGTCAGCATGTCGGTGACGAGCTTGCCCATCAGCCGGTATTCCCAGTACGGGAACAGCCGGCTCGCGGCGATCGCGATCATGCAGCCGACCACCGTGTCGATCGCGCGCTCGCCGATGATCCGCATGCTGCCCGGTGCGAGCAAGTGGAACATCAGCAGCACGTACGACGACGTGAACACGACGCTTGCCGCATAGTTGAACAGCAGCAGGCTGTAGCTCATCACCATCGACCCGAACATGATCGCGATCAGCAGGTGCGGCTCCTTCACCGTGTAGATCAGCGCGATGCTCGCCGCGCAGCCGATCAGCGTGCCGATGATCCGCTGTGCGTTGCGCTGCTTGGTCAGCGAGTAGCCGGGCTTCAGGATGATGATGGTGGTCATCACGATCCAGTACGCGTTCGTGAGCGGCAGCAGCCGGCCGATCCAGAAGCCGACCGCCACGGCGATCGTCACGCGCAGTGCATGGCGGAAGCTCGGCGAACGCATGTTCAGGTTCGAGAAGATCAGCAGCGGCGACATGCGGCGGCGCTGCAGGAAACGCGTGAGCGCCTTGTCGATCTTCAGTTCGGTTTGCTGCGGATCGGCATGGCCCGACAGGTTGCGGCGCATCCGGTCGATCAGGCGCGTCGCGCTCCAGATGCGCCGGAACGTCGCGAGCACGGCCGCATACGCTTCCGCGTTGGTGGCCGCGAAGTTCTTCTTGCGCATCAGCTCGATCTCGTACTCGATCGCGCGCAGCTCGGCCTTCACGCTGATGCGCGAATGCGGCGCGCGGTTCTCGAGCACCGCGAGGCCGATCTGCTCGAGATCGGCGGCGGCCTTGCGGATCAGGTCGCGGTAGAAAATGATGAGATCCGAGCCGCCGAACGTGTTGCGCACGAGCGGGTAATCGGTGTGCGCGCCGACGAACAGCTCGTGCAGGTCGACGCTGTTGATGAACAGGTTGTACATCGTCGTGCGGCCGGGGTCGAGCTTGCCGCGCCGCAGCTTCGGCAGGTTGCGCAGCACGATGTCGCGCGCGGTTTCCTGCGTTTCGACCGCGGTGATCTGCCGGGCGACGAGATTGCGGTAGCACTCGTCGAGATCGGCGTCGAGATCGTAGAACTGCGCGCGCGCGAGCAGGTAGTCGGCACAGGCGAACAGGCTTTCGGCCAGCGCCTGCTGCTCGATCCGGCGCGCCTGCCATTGCGACACGAGCGTGGCCCAGTACGTGTACCAGAGGCCGCCCGCGAGAATCCAGCCCGCGTTGACGAACGCCTGCAGCGGCGTGAACTTCTCCTCGAGCGTCATCACCATCATGAACAGCGTCGCGAAGCTGATCTGCGGCCAGCGGTTGCCGTAGACGACGATCAGCGACAGCACGAACGTGAGCGGCACGATCGTGAGCCACAGCGCGAAGATGTTCGGTGTCGCGAGGCCGGTGGCGAGCGCGGCGAGGAAGCCGATCACGCTGCACGCGAGCATTTCGTTGTGCTTGTACTTGAGCGGGCCCGGCATGTCGACGACGCACGCGCCGAGCGCGCCGGTCGAGATCGTGAAGCCGAGCTCCCGGTTATGAAACACGATCAGGCACAACACGGCCGGCAGTGACACGCCGACCGCGATCCGCAGGCCGCCGAAAAAGTACTGGCTGTAGAAAAACTTTCTGATTTCGACCGAATAGCGCATCGATGGGCTGAATGGCAGACGAAGACGCCCGGGGGCGGCGTATTGACTGGCGACGAGTCTATCGTATTTCGCCGCTCGCAAAAGCTGGCTTTCCGGCCGAGGTTCGCGGCGGCGGCCCATTTGCTATCCTTGGTGATCCTGTTCGCCCGATCCCGCCGGTGCGAGGTTCCGACGCCCGCTTCATGCTCCATCTTTTCTATTCGAACCGTCACGAAACGCTGGCCGACGCGCTGCTCGAAGATCTGGCCGCGTTTCCGGCCCGCAACGGCCCGTGGGCGCCGCAACAGGTCATCGTGCCGAGCGCGGCGCTGCGCCGCCGCCTCGAGCTCGACATCGCCGCGCGCAACGGCGTGTGCGCGAACGTCGAATTCACGTATCTCGCGCAGTGGCTGTGGGCGCAGATCGGCCGTGTGCTGACGGTGCCCGCGCGCTCGCCGTTCGCGCCCGACCGGCTCGTGTGGCGCTGCTACCGGCTGTTCGCGCAGGCGGCCGACGGTGCGCCGTGGCTCGCGTCGCCGCGGCTGGCCGCGTATCTGTCGGCCTCCGACGATGCGATGCGCTACGAACTGGCTCATCGCGTCGCGGCCGTGCTCGATCATTACCTGACCTATCGCCCCGAATGGCTGGCCGCGTGGCAGGCCGGCGAATCGGTGCTCGCGGGCGACGGCGCGCCGCGCGGGATCAGCGACGCCGCACGCGACGACGAGCGCTGGCAGGCCGCGCTGTGGCGCGCGCTGCTCGCCGAGCTGAGCGACAGCGGTACGCCGCCGGCGCACCGCTTCCTCGTCGAAGCGCGCCATCTCGATGCCGATGCGCTCGCGCGCGCCGACTGGCCCGAATCGGTCAGCGTGTTCGCGTTGCCGACGATGCCGCCGCTGCACGTCGCGCTGTTGCGCGAACTGTCGCGCTGGATCGACGTGCGCGTCTACGCGCTGAATCCGTGCCGCGAATTCTGGTTCGACATCGTGACCGCCGCGCACGCCGAGGCGCTCGATGCGGCCGGGCGGCGCGATTACCAGGAGGTCGGCCATCCGCTGCTCGCCGAATGGGGCAGGCAGACGCAGGCGCAATTGCACATGCTGCATGAACTGACCGAAAGCGCCGCGTCAGGCGATGCGTCGCGTTTCGTCGAGAATCCCGCGCCTACCTGGCTGGCGCGCGTGCAGAACGCGATCCTCGAACTGCAACCGGAGGCCGAACTCGGCGACACGCCGGTCGAGCGCGGGATCGAGGTGCACGTGTGCCACAGCCTCGCGCGCCAGCTCGAGGTGCTGCACGACCGGCTGCTCGCGTGGTTCGACGCCGATGCGAGCCTGCAGCCGTCCGACGTGCTCGTCGCGGTGGCCGATCTCGCCGCGGCCGGGCCGTTGATCGACGCGGTGTTCGGCACGGCCGGCGCCGGCGGTGCGCGGGTGCCTTACCGGATCACCGGCCTGCCGCCGTCGCAGGCGAATCCGGTCGCACGCGTGCTGCTCGACTGGCTCGCGTTGCCGGAGCGGCAGGTCGGCGCGCCGGAGCTGGTCGAATGGCTGCGCGTGGATGCGGTGGCCGCGCGCTACGACATCGACGCGGCCGCGCTCGAAACGGTGCAGACCTGGCTCGCGGCCGCCGGCGCGCGGCGCGGGCTGTCGCCGCTCGCGAGCGACGACGCGGCCGTGCCTGCGCCGCGCCATACGTTCTCCGATGCGCTCGCGCGGCTCTTTCTCGGCTATGCGATGCCCGAAGGGGCGGCGCCGATCGGTGCGTGGCTGCCGATCGAGGCGGCCACGGGCAGCGAGGCCGAACTGCTCGGCCGGCTCGCACGGTTTACCGACGATCTCGACGGCTTCGCGCGGCGGCTCGCGGAGTCGCACACGCCGCGCGGCTGGAGCGAACTGTTTGCGGACACGCTCGCGCGCTTCTTCGACTCGGGCGCCGCGTATGCGGACGCGCTGGCCGGCGTGCGCGACGCGCTCGACGCGATGCTGGCCGCGATGACGGAGGGCGCGCCCGACGAGGCGTTGCCGGCGGCCGTCGTCCGCGCGGGGCTCACCGCGGCGCTCGACGATCCGGCCCGCGGCGGCGTGCCGTGGGGCGGCGTCACGTTCTCGTCGCTGACGAGCTTGCGCGGGCTGCCGTATCGCGTCGTCTGCCTGCTCGGAATGGATGACGGCGTGCTGCCGAGCCTCGCGCGCGCGGACGAGTTCGACCTGATGGCCGTGCTGCCGAAGCTGGGCGATCGGCAGCGCCGCGACGACGAGCGCAATCTGTTTCTCGACCTGTTGCTCGCCGCCCGCGACCGGTTGCTGATCGCCTATACGGGCCGCAGCATTCGCGACAACGCGCCGTTGCCGCCCGCGGCGCTGGTCGACGAACTGCTCGATCATCTCGCGGACGTCACGGCCGGGCCCGGCGCCGCACCGGACGCGGTCGATGCCGCGCGCCGCGCGTTCATCGTCGAGCATCCGCTGCAACCGTTCGCGGCCGCGTATTTCCAGCCGGGCAGCGGCCTCGTTTCGTATGACGCCGAGCGGGCGACGCTCGCGTCGCTGCTGGCCGCCGAGGCGTCGCGCGACGGGCCGCGCGAGCAGCCGTTCTTCGCGCAGCCGCTGCCGGCGGAGCCGGTCGAGCCCGTCGCGTTCAGCGAATTCGAACGTTTCTGGCGCCATCCGGCGCGTGCGTTGCTGCGCGGCCGGCTCGGCATCGTGCTGGCCGATGCGCAGGCCGAACTGCTCGATACCGAGCCGTTCGCGCTGGACTTCGCCGGCAGCGACGCGCTTGCCGAGCGCGTGCTGCCGCTCCTGATCGAAGCGGGCGACGGCGGCGTGCACGATCATGCGCTGCGCATTGCGGACGCGAGCCCCGAACTGCCCGGCGGCGCGACGGGCGCGGTGTGGCGCGATCAGGCGCTCGGTTCGATGACGCAGCTTGCGTCGAACGTGCGCCGTGCACTGGCCGACGGCATCGAGCGGCGGCCGTTCTCGCTCACCGTCGTGCCGGCGTGGCCCGATACCGAGCAGGCGCTGTTCGGCGCCGACGACGCAATGCTGGCGGCCGACGCGGTAGGCGCGCCGCTCGAATTGCATGGCACGCTGAATCGGCTGACGCCGGCCGGGCAGGTCATCTATCGCTATGCGCGGCCCAGTGCGCGCGATTACCTGTCCGCTTGGCTCGCGCATCTCGTCTACTGTGCGGTCGAGCCCGGCGGCCCACGCCGCACGCTGTGGTTCGGCAGCGACGGTGCGTTCGAGCTGACGCCCGTCGCGGCGCCGCTCGAACGGCTCGCGCCGCTGGCCGCGCTGTTTCGCGCGGGGCGGCGCATGCCGCTGCGGTTTTTCCCGCGCAGCGCGTGGGCGCGGGTGTCCGACGGCGAGGCCAAGGCCGCGAGCGTGTGGATCAACGAGCGGGTGGTCAGCGAAGCCGACGATCCGGCCATCGCGATCGCATGGCGCGGCGCGCATCCGTCGCTCGACGAGCCGTTCGGCACGCTCGCACGGCTCGTGTTCGAGCCGCTCGTCGAGCATCTGAAGGAGGTCGCATGAGCGCCGTGTCGCAGCCGCAGGCGCTCGAACTCGACGTGTTCGCGTGCCCGCTCGACGGTGTCAACCAGATCGAGGCGTCGGCCGGCACCGGCAAGACGTGGAACATCTGCGCGCTGTATGTGCGCCTGCTGCTCGAAAAGGATCTCGGCGCGGACGAAATCCTCGTCGTGACCTTCACGAAAGCGGCGACGGCCGAACTGCACGAGCGGATTCGCAGCCGGCTCGCGCAGCTTGCGCATGCGCTCGACACGGGCGACGACGGCGGCGATCCGTTCATCGCGCGTCTGTGGGAGACCACGCTCGGCGTCGACGGCGCGCTCGATCCCGAGACGGCTGCGAAGCGGATCCGGCGCGCGCTGCGCGCGTTCGACCAGGCCGCGATCCATACGATCCACGCGTTCTGCCAGCGCGCGCTGCAGGAGGCGCCGTTCGCGGCGGCGATGCCGTTCGCGTTCGACATGGAGGCCGACGATGCGTCGCTGCGCTTCGAACTCGCCGCGGATTTCTGGCGCACGCGCGTCGAACCGGCAGCCGCGCGCTGGCCGGGCTTCGCGACCTGGCTCGTCGAATCGGGGGCCGGCCCGGCCGCGCTCGATGCGCAGCTCGCACGCCGGCTGAAGAAGCCGCTTGCCGCGTTGCGCTGGGACGGCGTGACCGAGCCGGACGAATCGGCCGAAGCGGCCGCAGCCGAATGCTTCGCGGAAGCCGCGCGCATGTGGGCTGCCGAGCGCGACGCGATCGATGCGCTGCTGCGCGCCGCGCAGCCCGCGCTCAATCAACGCTCGCACAAGCCCGACGCGCTCGCCGATGCGCTCGCGGCGTGGGCGGTGCATTTCGAGCAGGGCGATGCGACGGCCGCACTGCCGAAAGCCGCACTGAAGCTCACGCAAACCGCGCTGACGAAGGCGACGAAAAAAGGCGGTGCGACGCCCGCACACGCGTTCTTCGAGGTGGCCGACGCGCTCGAAGCGGCCGTGGCCGCGGCCGAGGCCGCACAGCGCGCGCGCTGGCTCGCGTTGATCGCCGAATGGCTCGACATGGCGCCGGGCGAATTGGCCGAGCGCAAGCGCACGCGGCGCGTCGTGTCGTTCGACGATTTGCTCGCGAACCTGTATCACGCGCTGCACGCGCATCCGTGGCTCGCCGACACGCTGCGCGCACGCTATCCGGCCGCGCTGATCGACGAGTTCCAGGATACCGATCCGCTGCAGTTCGCGATCTTCGACCGGATCTTCGCGCCGGGCGGCCCGCTGTTCCTCGTCGGCGATCCGAAACAGGCGATCTACAGTTTCCGCGCGGCCGATCTGCATACCTATCTCGCCGCGCGCGCACGGGCGAGTGCGTGCTACACGCTCGCGGTCAATCAGCGCTCGACGCCCGCGATCGTCGATGCGTGCAACCGCTTCTTCATGTCGAATCCGCGCGCATTCGTGCTCGACGGGCTCGACTATTACGCGGTGCGCGCCGGCACGCGCGTGCGGGCGCCGTTCGTCGACGAGACCGATCCGGGGCCGGCCGGCGATTTCCGGATATGGGCGCTGCCGGGCGGCGAAGGCACGTTGCTCAAGCGCGACGCGCAAGCGCAGGCTGCCCAGGCCTGCGCGGCGGAGATCGCGCGGCTGATGCGCGGCGCACGTGAAGGGCGCGTGCGGCTGGGGGACACGCCGTTGTCGCCTGGCGACATCGCGGTGCTCGTGCAAACGCACCGGCAGGGTAGCCTCGTGAAGCGCGTGCTCGCGACGTGGGGCATCGGCAGCGTCGAGCTGGCGCAGGCATCGGTGTTCTCGACCGGCGACGCCGAGCAGCTCGAACGCGTGCTGGCGGCGATCGATGCGCCAGGCGACCTGCGGCGTTTGCGCGCGGCGCTCGCGTCCGACTGGTTCGGGCTCGACGCCGGCGCGCTGTGGCGCATGGAGCAGGGCGACGGCGATGCGCCACCTGGCGCGTCGCCGGCCGACAGCGCCGATGCGATGAGCTGGGTCGAGCGTTTCTCGCGGTATCGGCTGCTGTGGCGCGAACGCGGTTTCGCGGTGATGTGGCGCACGTTCACGCGCGAGCTGCTGATCGCCGAACGGCTGATGGCGGGGGCGGACGGCGAGCGCCGCGTGACCGACATCAACCATCTGGCCGAGTTGACGCAAGCGCGGGCATCCGCACAGCCCGGCATCGCGCCGACGCTGCGCTGGCTCGCCGCGCAACGGCTCGACGGCGGCGGCGAGGAAGCGCAACTGCGGCTCGAATCCGATCGCAACCTGGTGCAGATCGTCACGGTGCACAAGTCGAAGGGGCTCGAATACGCGATCGTGTTCTGTCCGTTCCTGAACGATGGCGGGTTGCGCGAGCCGCCGTCGTCCGCGCTGCCCGATGCGCGCGAGTATCACGACGACGCGGGCGATGCGGTGCTGCATTACGGATGCGACGACGAGGCGGCTGCACACGCGGCGCGGCAGGCGCTGCGCGAGCAGGCCGCGGAACGCGCGCGGCTCGTCTACGTGGCGCTCACGCGCGCGGTGTATCGCTGCTATGTCGTCGCCGGGCCCTACCTGTCGTCGCGCTCGACGCGCGAAGCGCGGCGCAGCGTGCTCAACTGGCTCGTCGCGGGTGCCGGCCATGCGTTCGACGCGTGGCTCGACGAGCCGCCCGACGAGGCCGCGCTCGATGCGGCATGGCGCGCGCTCGCGGGCGGCCCCGTGAGCATCGCGCCGCTGCCCGTGCCTGCGCGCCGCGAGCGTCTCGCGGCCGGGCACGATGCGTCGCAGACGCTCGCGGCGCGCCATGCGACGCGCATCCTGCGCGATGCGTGGCGGATGGCGAGCTTCAGCTCGTTGACCGCGTCGATGGCGCGCGAGGAGGCGGGCGTCGCGGCCGTGCCCGACGACGAATTGCGGCCCGATCACGATGCGCTTGCCGCGGTGGCGCCGGACGGCGAACCGATACTGGCCGACACGGTGACGGCTCCGCCTGACGACGACATCCTCATGTTCCCGCGCGGTGCGGCGGCCGGCGAATGCTTGCACCGCCTGTTCGAACTCAGCCGGTTCGCGGAGCCCGAATCGTGGCACAAGGCCGCGCTCGGCGCGCTGCACGACCGTCCGGTCGAGGCCGAGCCGGCGCTTGCGGCACGCCTGCCGGCGATGATGGCGCGGCTCGTCGACGACGTCGTGCACACCGAGCTCGTGCCGGGCATGCGGCTCGCCGATCTCGATCCGGCCAGGCGGCTCGACGAAATGGGTTTCCTGTTCCCGGCGCCGTCGCTCGACCTGACGGCGCTGCGCCGGCTGCTGGTCGCGCACGGCTATCCGGACGTTGCACTGGAGGCGGGCACGCTCGCCGGTTTCATCAAGGGTTTCATCGACATGATCGTCGAACACGACGGCCGTTTCTGGATCGTCGACTGGAAGTCGAACCACCTCGGCACGACGCCGGATGCCTATGGCCCGCGCGCGCTCGATGTCGCGATGGCCGATCACGCGTATCACCTGCAGGCGCTGCTCTATACGGTCGCGCTGCATCGCTACCTGCGCGGCCGGCTGCCCGATTACGACTACGACACGCACATCGCCGGTTACCTGTACCTGTTCGTGCGCGGCGTGCGGCCCGGCTGGCGCAGCGGCGGCGAGCCGGCCGGCGTGCACGCGCGGCGGCCCGCGCGTGCACTCGTCGACGCACTCGACCGGATGATGGAAGGGGGCCGCGCATGACCGCGTCCGACGACATGCTCGAATTCACCGGCGGCCTCGTCGCGCGGCTGCCCGAGCCGGTCGATTTCGGCATCGCGCTCGCGGAAGGCTTCGCGCGCCGCATCGGCGACCTCGCGCGCCGTGCCGGTGCGCCGGCCGCGGCGGCGCGCTGGGCCGCGCGCGCCGCGTTCGCGACGAGCCGTGCGACCGCCGGCGGCCACGTGTGCGTCGCGCTTGGCGCGCTCGCGCAGCGCTACGAAGCGTCGCTCGACGAGGTGCGTGCGTCGCTGGCCGCGAGCGGCGTGGTCGCGTTCGGCACGCTCGCACGCGGCGACGAACGGCCGCTGATCGTCGACCGGCTCGATCATTTGTACCTGTCGCGCTATTTCGATTACGAACGGCGGCTCGCCGATGCGCTCGTCGCGCAGGCCGGTGTCGCCGCGCCGGACGAAAGCCTGTCGCCCGACCGGTTGCGCGACAGTCTCGCTCGTTACTTCGGGCCGGCCACCGGCGAAGTCGACTGGCAGCGCGTGGCGGCGATCGTCGCGCTGACCGGCCGCGTGACGATCGTCAGCGGTGGGCCGGGCACGGGCAAGACCACGACCGTCGTCGGCGTGCTGGCCTGCCTGCTCGATGCGCATCCGGGGCTGCGCATCGCGCTGGCCGCACCGACCGGCAAGGCCGCGCAGCGGATGCAGGAGGCGCTGCACGCACGCGCCGGCGATTTGCCGCCCGAACTCGCGGCGCGCCTGCCCGACACGTCTTATACGCTGCATCGGCTGCTGGGCGGCGGCGGGACGGCCGGCTTCCGGCATCATCGCGACAATCCGTTGCCGTACGATCTGATCGTCGTCGACGAGGCGTCGATGATCGACGTCGCGCTCGCCGCGCATCTGCTCGACGCGCTCGCACCGGGCGCCCGGCTCGTGTTGCTGGGCGACAAGGATCAACTGGCCGCGGTCGAGGCTGGCGCCGTGTTCGCGGAGCTGAGCGCACGGCCGGCGTTCACCGCCGCGGCCCGCAAGCGCATCGCGCAGGCGCTGGACATCGACGAGGCGGCATTCGTCGCGGCGTTGCCGGTGCCGGACGAAGCCGCGCCGGCAGCGGATGCGCGCGCGCATCCGGCATCCGCTTCCGCACAGGCTTCGGCGTTGCCATCGGCATCCGCGCCTGTTGCGCGCAAATCGGCGCCTCGGCCGAAAGTCGATGCGCGACAGGCGTCGCTCTTCGACGACGAACCGCAGGATGCCGAAGCGTCGTCGGCCGACATCGCGCCGTCGCCGTCATCCGAGTCGGCACCGGCCGATGCCGGCGCACCGGGCAATGCGCCGGCCTGGATCGAGGCCGACGAACTCGCTTGGCTCGACACCGTCGAGCTGGCGCCGTTCCACGCAGACGATGCGGCGCTGGCGTCGACGACGGCGGCCGCATCGCCATTGGCCGGCGAAGCCGCTGCCGCGTCCGTCGGCACGCCCGCTCCGGCACCGCTCGCGGACTGCGTCGTGTGGCTCGAACGCAATTACCGCTTCGGTCTCGATTCGCCGATCGGCCGGCTGTCGCTCGCGATCCGCCGCGGCGACGTGCAGGCGGCGCTCGATGCGCTGCCCGCCGACGACTCGGCAGCCGCATCGTTTCACGACGATGCGGGCGACACGCTGGCGTCGTCGACGGTCGAGCGGCTCGCGCGGCGTTTCGGCGCATACCTCGATGCATTGCGCGACGCGCTGGCCGCGCCGGCGCCCGATCCGCTACCGCTGTTCGACGCGCTCAACCGGTTCCGGATCCTGTGCGCGACCCGCAGCGGCTCGCGCGGGGCGGAACACGTCAATGCGCTGGTGGCCGCGCACGTGCGGCATGCGGCGCGCGTGCCGCTCGCGGTCGGCGCGCACTGGTTCACCGGACGGCCGATCATGGTCACGCGCAACGACTATGCGCTCGGGCTGTTCAACGGCGACATCGGCATTGCGCTGCCCGACGCGCACGGTGTGCTGCGCGTGTGGTTCCGGCGTGCGGATGGCGCCGCGCGTGCGGTGTCGCCGGCCGCGCTGCCGCCGCACGAAACGGCGTTCGCGCTGACGGTGCACAAATCGCAGGGCTCGGAATTCGACGAAGCCGCGCTCGTGCTGCCTGCGTCGTTCGGCCGGGTGCTCACGCGCGAGCTCGTCTATACGGCCGTCACGCGCGCACGCACGCGCGTGCAGGTGATCGGGCCGCGGCGCGTGCTGGCGCAGGCGGTCGCGACGCGCACGCAGCGCGATTCGGGGCTCGCGGCCCGCGTCGACGAGGCGCTCGCCCGGCGCCGTACGGAGGCTTCGCGATGATGATTCGCTACACGCTCGATCCGGCCGAGGTCGAATGGACGGCCGTGCGCGCGCAGGGCGCGGGCGGGCAGAACGTGAACAAGGTGTCGAGCGCGATTCATCTGCGCTTCGACATCCGCGCGTCGTCGCTGCCGCCGGTCATCAAGGAGCGGCTTCTCGCGTTGTCCGACCAGCGCATCACGCGCGACGGCATCGTCGTGATCAAGTCGCAGGAATATCGGACGCAGGAGAAAAACCGCGAGGCCGCGCTCGCGCGGCTCGATGCGCTGATCGGCAGCGTCGCGCACACGCCGCGTGTCCGGGTCGCGACGCGGCCGACGCGCGCGTCGAAGGAGCGGCGGCTCGAGCACAAGTCGCGCCGCAGCGTGGTGAAGTCGGGGCGCGGGAAGGTGGTCGACTGACCAATGATCGCAGACGTGCGTCGCATGCGATCGTCCGCCGCGCGCGGCGGCTAACGCATCACGGTTCCCGCACTGTCGAGCACGAAGTCGACGCAGAACACGACGAGCCGGCTCTGCGCGCGGATCGCGACGGCGGCCGTATAGCAGTCGCGGCCTTCCGTCAGCGAGAAGTGAGGGCCCATCAGTGCGACGCGCCCGGGGGCGGCGATCGCGCGCTGGAAATACGGGCGCCGCGACCAGTTGCTGTGGGTTTCCGGGAATAGCGGCGCGAGGCGGGTCACGCTCGCCTGGCTGTCGTCGGGCGGTGCGCCGATCGAAGGCAGGAACTGTTCGCCGGTCTCGTCCGTGACGAACACGCGTCGCGCGGCCGGCACCGCGAACACGCGTTGCGCGGCGTCCTGCAGGTTGCCGCTCGCCGAAAACGCGGCCGCACCGGTGAGCACGAGCCGTTCGATCGCATCGAAGCCCGGCTGCTGGGCGATCACCGGCGTGTGCCGGCGGGCGATGAAGCGCCGCCACGCGGCATCGAGCATCGCGGGCGCCGCCGCGCTCGCGTGCGCGATCGATGCATCGGGCTGGCCGAACTGGAAACCCTGCACGAAATCGATGTCGGCTTCCATCAGCGCCTGCAGTGCGTCGTCGCTTTCGACGCCTTCGGCCAGCACCATCGCGCCGGCCTGGTGCAGCATCGACACGAGGTGATGCATGATGCGGCGATCGTCGGCCGAGGCGGTCGAACGCTCGACGAGCGAGCGGTCGAGCTTCACGATGTCGGGCCGCGCCCGCCACACGCGGTCGAAGTTCGAGAACCCCGTGCCGAAATCGTCGATCGCAATCAGGAAATCGCGATGCTGGATCATGTCGATCGTGCGGGCAAGCGCGGCTTCGTCGCGTGCCGGCTGCTCGACCACTTCCAGCACGATGCGGTTCGGCGGCAGGGCGAAATGCCGGCACAGCGCCTCGACGAACTCGCGCTGCACGAGGCCCGTGTCGAGCACGCGCGGCGTCACGTTCAGGAATAGCCAGCCGTCGCCGATTCCTTGCGTGACGAAGTTGGCCGTGTGGAGGCAGCGCGCGAGCCGGTCGAGAAGCAGCGCGTCGGCGTCGCCGCGCGTCTTGTCGAACAGGGCGGTGGGCGACACCAGCGCGCCGTTCCCGTCGACGACGCGCAGCAGCGCCTCGTAGCCGACGACGCGCTTGTGCGTGATCGACAGCACGGGCTGGAACACGCTGCGCAATGTCGTGGTGCGGTAGGTGGCGAGCCAGCCGTGGGGCGTCGGCGTGAGGCGTTCGAGCAGGGCGTCGAGCGACAGGTCGCGGGAGGACTTCATGTCAACGGTGCCCGGGAGCGGGCGGCGGCGTACCGCCACGCCGATGCAGCCGCATGCGCTGGCGGACGCGAAAGAACGGGAGGCATCGAGACCGCCTTCTGCGGATGAGTGTTCCGAGTGTAACGGGATTGCCGCGGAGCGCGTATCAGGGTAACTCCAGACGCAAACGGTACACCGCGATTGCGGCCCGCGCGCTGCGGCGCGGCGACCGGCCCCGCGTGCATGCGTACGGTGCATGACCGTCGCGAAACGAAGCGCGCCGCGGCGGCGGATGACGATCCCGCGACAAGGCGGCGGCATGACCGTGCGTCGCTGCCGCCCGATGCGAGCCGATGCGGGAAATCCCGGCGGCCGGCCGCTGCCGTCAGACGAATGAGTCGAATGCCCGCGCGCCGCGGTGCGACCGGCGGCGCGTTAGCGCACCCGCGTCGCGTCGCCATCGGCATGGCCGCGCGGCGGCCGGCGATTTCTGCGCGCCGGGCGCGCCGATCGTCACGCCGCTTCGCCGCCGCGCGGTCGGACGCCGGGAATCCGCTTGATCACGCCGGTTGCGAGCGCGGTGCCGACGAGCACGATCGCACAGCCTCCGATCATCACGGCCGACACGTGTTCGCCGAGGAACAGCGCGCCCCACAGCAGCCCGAACACCGGGATCACGAACGTCACGGTAATCGCGCGGGCGGGCCCGATATGCGCGATCAGGTAGAAGAAGATGAAATACGCGATGCCCGTGCACGCGATGCCGAGGGCGAGCACCGCGCCCCATGCGTGCGCGCCGACCGGCGCGGCCGGCCACGTCGCGATCGCGAACGGCAGCAGCAGGACGGTCGAGCCGATCATGCTGCCGGTTGCGTTGACGAGCGGATCGACGCCGCCGAGCTTGCGTTTCGTATAGTTGGCCGCGATGCCGTACAGCAGCGTCGCGCCGAGCGCGGCCGCCGCAGCGAGCGCGGTCGCGCTGGCGCCCGTGTCGCCGTGCGCGTTCGCGATCTGGTTCCACACGAGCGTGAGCACGCCGGCAAACCCGATGACGAGGCCGAGCGCGCGCGGCAGCGACAGCTTGTCCTTCAGCCACAGGTAAGCGACGAGTGCGCCCCACAGCGGCGTCGTCGCGTTGATCACCGACGTCACGCCGGCCGACAGCGTCAGTTCGGCGAACGCGAACAGGCAGAACGGGATGCCCGAATTCAGCGCGCCGACGACGAACAGCGGCC
Organism: Burkholderia sp. ABCPW 11; assembly: GCF_001523445.1. NCBI lineage: Bacteria > Pseudomonadati > Pseudomonadota > Betaproteobacteria > Burkholderiales > Burkholderiaceae > Burkholderia > Burkholderia sp. ABCPW 11. The sequence continues at coordinate 52,735 of NZ_LOVM01000041.1, forward strand.
ACGCATGACGGCGCAGCCGGGCGCCGAGATCGGCGGGTTTGAAGCGCGTCAGCGCGAAGCCCGCGAGAAACAGCGCGCCGATGCCTACACGCAGCGCCATCAGCGGCGCGACGCCGAAATCGACCACGCCGATCCGGATGAACAGGAAGGATGCGCCCCACAGGGCGGCGAGCACGGTCAGCAGGAAAGCGTTCTTGGGCGACATCGATCGGCGAGGGCGGGGACGGGATGCGACGAATCTTACACCGCGTTACCGCACCGTCGTTTCACGATCGAATGAAACGACAAGAAACGGGAATTCCGCCGTTTGGCACCGGCGGCGGACGGCCGGCCACACGCACGCGGCGCGGTCGATCAGTGATGACGCCAGCCGCCGCGTCCGCCGAAGCCGAAATTGAGCGACAGCGCGGGGCCCCAATAACTGCCCCACGCGGGCGCATACGCCGGGGCCGGATAGTAGTAGGCGGGGCCGGGATCGACATACACGGGCGCGGGCTGTACCGGCACCGGCGCCGCCGTGTAATAGCCGCCCGGATAGTAGCCGTACGGGTAATAGCAGCCGGCGAGCGTCGTGCAGGCGAGCGCCGCGGCGACGAAGGTCCTGTTCATGATGTGTCTCCGGCGAAAGCCGGCCATCGGCAGATGCTTGAAGCTTAGGCCGAGTACCGATGACACGGTATGAGAAACGGTAACCGATCATTTCCGGGTCGCGGCCGGGCCGGCTGCGATGCCGCATGCGAAAACGGCGCTTCCGCAGTGCGGAAACGCCGTTTGAACCGACCTGCCGATGGCTGGGCGACGCCCAACCGGCCGATGCGACTGCTTTACTTGCCGACCTGGTTACCGATGATGCCGCCGGCCGCCGCGCCGCCCAGCGTCGACAGCGCGTTGCCGCCGATCGCCGCGCCGGCGACGCCGCCGACACCCGCACCGATTGCCGTATCGCGCTGGCGTCGCGACATCGAATCGCAGGCCGACAGGCTGGCCACCGTCGCGACGAGGAGCGCGCATACCCCAAAACGCCGAATCGAGTTCATGATCGTTGTCCTTGTGGTAGTGAACGGAAGGCACACGGCCGGCTGGCGGCCGCGCATGTCCCCAATCTACGCGCCGTCCCGCGACGCTGCTGTAAGGACTTGTTAAGGCTCGCGCGGTTTCGTAATCAATTGTTTCGTATGGGCCGGCAGGCACGCGACATGCGCAAAAAAGCCCGCTCGAAAGCGGGCTGCGTGCATCGCGATGCGGCTCGCGGCGCGCTTACTGACGGTGGTAGATTTCGGCGCCGGTCTTCACGAACTCGACCGCCTTGACCTCCATCCCTTTCTTCAGCGCCTCGGTTTCCGACACGCCCTGCTGGGCCGCGAATTCGCGCACGTCCTGCGTGATCTTCATCGAGCAGAAATGCGGGCCGCACATCGAGCAGAAGTGCGCGACCTTGGCCGAATCTTTCGGCAGCGTCTCGTCGTGGAATTCGCGCGCCTTGTCCGGGTCGAGACCGATGTTGAACTGGTCTTCCCAGCGGAACTCGAAACGCGCTTTCGACAGCGCATTGTCGCGCACCTGCGCGCCCGGGTGACCCTTGGCGAGGTCGGCTGCGTGCGCGGCGAGCTTGTACGTGATGATGCCTTCCTTCACGTCGTCCTTGTTCGGCAGGCCAAGGTGCTCCTTCGGCGTCACGTAGCACAGCATCGCGGTGCCGAACCAGCCGATCATCGCGGCGCCGATGCCCGACGTGATGTGGTCGTAACCCGGCGCGATGTCGGTGGTCAGCGGCCCGAGCGTGTAGAACGGCGCTTCCTTGCACCAGTCGAGCTGCAGATCCATGTTCTCCTTGATCAACTGCATCGGCACGTGGCCGGGGCCTTCGATCATCACCTGCACGTCGTGCTTCCACGCGATCTGCGTGAGCTCGCCGAGCGTCTTCAGCTCGCCGAGCTGCGCTTCGTCGTTCGCGTCGTAGATCGAGCCGGGGCGCAGGCCGTCGCCGAGCGAGAAGCTCACGTCGTACGCCTTCATGATCTCGCAGATCTCTTCGAAGTGTTCGTACAGGAAGCTTTCCTTGTGATGCGCGAGGCACCACTTCGCCATGATCGAGCCGCCGCGCGACACGATGCCCGTCATCCGGTTCGCGGTGAGCGGCACGTACTGCAGGCGCACGCCCGCGTGGATCGTGAAGTAGTCGACGCCTTGCTCGGCCTGTTCGATCAGCGTGTCGCGGAAGATTTCCCACGTCAGGTCCTCGGCCTTGCCGTTGACCTTCTCGAGCGCCTGATAGATCGGCACCGTGCCGATCGGCACCGGGCTGTTGCGGATGATCCACTCGCGCGTTTCATGAATGTGCTTGCCGGTCGACAGATCCATCACCGTGTCGCCGCCCCAGCGGATCGCCCACGTCATCTTGTCGACTTCCTCGCCGATCGACGACGTGACGGCCGAGTTGCCGATGTTCGCGTTGATCTTCACGAGGAAGTTGCGGCCGATGATCATCGGCTCGGATTCCGGGTGGTTGATGTTCGCGGGAATGATCGCGCGGCCGCGTGCGACTTCGTCGCGCACGAATTCGGGCGTGATCTCGGCGAGCGCGTTCGCGCCGAAGGCCGCGGCGCCGAACGCCTGGCCGGGGTGCTGGCGGCCCATCATCGCGGCGAGCTTCGCGCCGTTCGGGCCGCTCGACTTCAGGCTCTCGATGTACTCGGCGCGGCGCTGGTTCTCGCGGATCGCGATGTATTCCATTTCCGGCGTGATGATGCCCTGGCGCGCGTAGTGCATCTGCGTGACGTTCTTGCCGGCCTGCGCGCGGCGCGGGTTGCGGTGCAGGCCCGGAAAGCGCAGGTCGGCGGTGGCCGGGTCGGCCGCGCGCTCGAGGCCGTATTGGCTCGACAGGCCGGGGAGCACCTCGGTGTCGCCGCGCGCTTCGATCCAGCGCTGGCGCAGCGCGGGCAGGCCCGCGCGGATGTCGATCTTCGCGTCCGGATCGGTGTAGGGGCCCGACGTGTCGTACACGTAGATCGGCGGATTCTTTTCGCCGCCGAAGCCGGTCGGGGTGTCGGCCTGCGTGATTTCACGCATCGGCACGCGGATGTCGGGCTGCGAGCCGGTTACATACACCTTTCGCGAATTGGGCAGCGGCGCGACGGCAGCGGCGTCGACGTGGGCGTCGGCGGACAGAAACTTCGGATTGGCGTTCATGCAATCTCCTGTGTGAGCGCCGGACAGGCGCTTCGGCGCTTGCCCGGAGCCCTTGACGAATGTGGGGCTCGAGCTAAGCAGGAGACGAGGCTTGGTGAGGCGGCGGATTTCGTCAGAAGGATGGCGGCGAAACCCGTACGCTTCCCTGCGCTGGCATTATCCAGATCAGGTTCAAAGGGTATTTCTCACCCGCAATGCCGGTCGTTCGACCAAACGCATTGCAGGACCCCCGCGTTAGCAAGGGCACACGATACACCGGCTTGCCGGCGGTTTCAACCGGGTGCGAAGCCGATGGCGCCGGGCGGCCGGCGGATCGCGACCGCCGGTGCGCGCACGGTGCGCCGCGGCAAGCGCTGCCGTCGATCCGCCATGTCGTCCGGGACGGAAGGGGCGGGCAGTGCAGCATTTCCATCCCGTGTTTCCGGTTTCAAAAAATTTTTCGACATCGCTGTCATTTCCGGCGGCGTCCTCCGTCTATTCGGCTCCCAAACCCATGTATCGGAGAGATGTCATGAAAAACGTATTCCTCGCCGCCTGTGTCGCCGCGCTTGCCACGATCGCAACGGGCGCCCACGCGCAGAACGACGCAATGTCGAAGGACGGCATGTCGATGTCGAAGGACGCGATGGGTCACGACGCGATGGCGAAGGACGGTGCGATGAAGAAGGACGGCATGAAGAAGCATGCGATGAAGAAGGACGCGATGGGCCACGACGCGATGAAGAAGGACGACGCGATGAAGAAAGACGCGATGAGCCCGTCGAACTGACGAATGCGTGCGCGGGGCGCGGCCGGCCGGTTGCCGGCGCGCACCGCGTCCCGCCGCTTCATCCCCGGAGTCATCATCATGCAAACGGTTCCTGTCACGGATCGCGCGGGCGTGCCGCCGCCCGCGCCGACGATCCATCCGCGCTGGGTGCGCGCGAGCCACTGGCTCAACGCGCTCGCGGCGATCCTCATGGTGTTGTCCGGCTGGCGCATCTACGACGCGTCGCCGATCTATCCGTCGTTCACGTTCGCGCACGGCATCACGCTCGGCGGCTGGCTCGGTGGCGCGCTGCAATGGCATTTCGCGGCGATGTGGCTGCTGGTCGGCAACGGGCTGTTCTACCTCGCGATGTCGATCGCGACGGGGCGCTTCGCGCGCAAGTTGCTGCCGGTGACGCCTGCGTCGGTGTGGCGCGACGTGCGCGCCGCGCTCGGCGGCCGGCTGTCGCACGACGACCTGAGCGTCTACAACGCGGTGCAGCGTGCCGCGTACCTGACCGCGATCGTCGATCTCGTCGTGTTGGTGCTGTCGGGCCTGACGATCTGGAAATCCGTGCAATTTCCGCTGTTGCGCGAGCTGTTCGGCGGATACGACGACGCGCGCATCGTGCACTTCTGGGCGATGTCGCTGCTGGTCGCCTTCGTCGTCGTTCACGTCGCGATGGCGTTGCTGGTGCCGCGCTCGCTGCTCGCGATGCTGCGCGGCCACTGACCCGCGCGTGGCGGGTGAAGGAAATCATCATGTCGGAATCCGAAAAAAACCGCGGCGAGTCGCGCTGGACGCTCGACCGGCAGTCGCTCGAACTCGACGTGCGCCGCACGCTCGAGATGCCGTCGCGACGGCTCTTCAACCGGCGCGTGCTGACGCTCGGCGGCCTCGCGATGCTGACCGGCTGCACGTTGCAGGACGACGCGTCGGTCAACACGTTCCTCGAGAAAGTGTCGCGCATGAACGATCGCGTGCAGGCATGGCTGTTCAGCCCCGACCGGCTCGCGCCGACCTACACCGAAGCCGACATCACGCGGCCGTTCCCGTTCAATGCGTACTACGGGATCGACGACGTGCCGCACGTCGACGAATCGACGTATCGGCTCGTGCTGTCCGGCCGCGTGACGGGCAAGCGCGTGTGGACGCTCGACGAGCTTCGGGCGCTGCCGCACGCGGAACAGATCACGCGGCATATCTGCGTGGAAGGGTGGAGTGCGATCGGCCGCTGGGGCGGCACGCCGTTCGGCGCGTTTCTCGCACGCGCGGGTGCCGATACCGGTGCGAAATACGTCGGCTTCAAATGTGCGGACGATTACTACGAAAGCATCGACATGCCGACCGCGCTGCATCCGCAGACGCTGCTCGCGTTCGACTACGACGGCCGCCGGCTGCCGCCGGAATACGGTTTCCCGATGAAGCTGCGGATGCCGACCAAGCTCGGCTACAAGAACCCGAAGCACATCATGGAAATCTTCGTGACCGATACGTTTCCGGGCGGCTACTGGGTCGATCAAGGGTACAACTGGTTCGGCGGCTCGTGACCGGCGCATGCGCGCCGAGATGCATCGCGCATCGGCGTCATGCGGATTCCCGCACCTGAAGCTCGACGTGCAGGCCGGCCGCCGCCGCCATGTTGACGAGCGCGTCGAGTGCGAACAGGTTGATCTTGCCGCGCATCAGGTCGGACACGCGGGGCTGCGTGACGCCCAGCAGTTTCGCGGCCTGTGCCTGGCTGAGTTCGAGCTGCGCGAGGCGTTGCTTGAGCGCGATCATCAGTTCGGACCGCAGCTTCATGTTCTCGGCCTCGGCGGGCTGCTCTTCGATCGCGTCCCAGATGCTCTTGTAGCGTTCGTTGGTCATCGTTTCCACTCCGTCAACAGGGCGCGATAGCGCCGGGCGGCCAGTTCGATATCGGCCTTGCTCGTGCGCGCCGATTGCTTCCGGAAGCAATGCAGCACATAGACCGCATCGGCAAACGTCGCGACATAGACGATCCGGAATGCGCCGCTCGCGTCGCGCAGGCGAATCTCCCGAACGCCGACGCCGATGGTGCGCATCGGTTTCCAGTCGTCGGGCGCCAGGCCGCGCTGCACCTGATCGATCTGATGACCGGCTTCGCGTCGTACGGCAGGCGGGAAATCGCGAAGCGCGTCGAGGGCGCTGCCGATGAAAACGACCGGCTTCGGCGGGAGAATGGGAAGATTATACAAAATTTTGTATGGCGTGAAGATGCAGTTCGAACGGAGCGCGCGGCGCGCAGCACGCGTCGCCCCGTCACGATAAGGGCGAAACGGCGACGGCCATGTACAACTGGCCGTTCGGCCGACGGCTCGCGTGCGATGGGCCGAACGCGGCACGGGCGGCAATGTCGAGCCCCATTTTTCAGCCGCCGCTTTCATCCGGCGTCGTGCGAAAAATGTCGCGCCGAAACATCAGTCGATATGCTTTCAGACAGGTCCGACGATGCTTTCGAATCCTTGATGCCATAATGCCGAGCGTGTGCAGCCGATACGGCTGCGCACGTTTTTTTTGCCTTTTGCCGCCGCTCGCCGGTTCTCTTTCGTCGCCGTTCGCACTGCCATGTCGTTCCGCACGTTCGCTCTGCCTTCCCGGTCCCGCGTGGGCCGTTTGCCGGCATCGCCGGCGTTTTTCAGCGGAGCGCGCGGCGTGACGTGCGGGCGGGCCGCACGATGACGCCGCTCGACCGCCTCCTCGATTTCCTCGCCCGCTTTTCGTTCCGGATCCGCCTGCCGCAAAGCCGCGGCGGCCGCGTGGCGCTCGCGCTCGTCTTCATCTATTTCGTCTGGGGCTCGACCTACAGCGGGCTGCATTTCGCGCTGCAGTCGTTCCCGCCGCTGTTGCTGTCGGGGCTGCGCAACCTGCTCGGCGGGGTTGGCCTCTTCATCTTCGCGCTGCGGCGCAAGCCCGAATGGCCGACGCTGCTGGAAATCCGCAACGCGGCGATCGTCGGCACGATGCTCGTCGCGTTGTCGTCCGGCACGATCGCGCTCGGCATGCGCACGGTCAGCAGCGGTTCGGCCGCGGTGATGGTGGCCACGGTGCCGTTGTTCGCGACCGTGATCGCGGCGGTCGCCGGGCGGCCGGTGACGAAGGGCGAATGGGCGGCCGTCGCGCTGGGGATGGTCGGCATCGTCGTGCTGAATTCGGGCGGCGCGGCCGCCGCGAACTCGGCACTCGGCACGATCTGCGTGCTGGCCGGCGCACTGTTCTGGGCAGGCGGTGCGCATCTCGCGACGCGGCTCAAGCTGCCGTCCGACCTGTTTCTGTCGACGTCGCTGCAGATCGGCCTCGGTGGGCTGATGTCGACGATCGTCGCGTGGCTGCTCGGCGAACGCGTCGAACAGCTGGCCGTCGGGTCCGTGTTTGCGTTCGTGTACCTGATGGTGTTCTGCACGATGGCCGCGTACGTCGCGTACGGCTATCTGATCCGCCACACGAGCCCGATCATCGCGAGCAGTTGCATGTACGTGAATCCGATCGTCGCGGTCGCGCTCGGTGCGTTGCTGCTGGGCGAACCGGTGACGATGGCGACCGTGGTCGCGACCGTCGCGATCCTCGGCAGCGTCGGGTTGTCGTTCGTGTTCGATCCGGCGCGCCGGCCTGCGGCGGCGGCCACGGCCACAGGCTCGCCGGCCGTCGCGGCCGAGCAGGCGGGTGCGGCGGACGCTTCCGCCGTCGCCGAGCAGATCGCCACGCCGGATGCGGCGCCGATCCTCGCGCCTTCCGCTGTCCCGCTCGCGGTGCCGGCACCCGCGGCGGTGATGGATCCCGGCGCGGTGATCGACCCGGCTCCGGCGTTCGCGCCGCCGCCCGCGGCCGAGCCGGCCGCCTCGCGCACCGACGCGTGACGCCGCGGTGGCCGGCCGCGCTCAGCCGCGCCGGCCGCCGCGATGGTGGAACCAGCCGGCGAGCGCGGTAAACAGCAGGCCGGCCGCGCACATGCCGGTCCAGCCGAACGCGCGCCATGCGGCGACGCCGGCCGACGAGCCGAGCGCGCCGCCGATGAAATAGCACACCATGTACACCGTGTTGACGCGGCTGCGCGCGTCGGGCTTCAGCGCATAGATGCGCGACTGGTTCGAGATCTGCGCGGCCTGTACGCCCACGTCGAGCACGACCACGCCGATTACGAGCCCGACGAGGCTCGACCCCGACAGCGCGAAGATCACGAACGACAGCGCGAGCAGTGCGATCGCGAGCGAGATGATCGCCCGCGGGCCGCGCGTGTCCGCGAAGCGGCCCGCATACGGCGCGGCGAGTGCGCCCGCGGCGCCGACGATCCCGAACAGGCCGGCCGCCTGCGGGCCGAGATGGAACGGCGCGCCGGCGAGCAGCAGCGTGAGCACCGGCCAGAACGCGCTGAACGCCGCGAACAGCGCGGCGCCTGTGAGCGACGCCTCGCGCAGCCCGCGCAGTTCGACGGCCAGGTGCCACATCGAGCCGAGCAGCTTGCCGTACGACAGCGTCGACGTCGGCGAGCTGCGCGGCAGCCGCAGCACGATCACGACGGCGAGCGCGACCAGCGCCGCGACCGATGCGGCGAACACCGCGCGCCAGCCGAAATACTCGGCGACGAAGCCGGCGGCGGTGCGCGCGAGCAGGATGCCGAGCAGCAGGCCGCTCATCACGGTGCCGACCGCGTGGCCGCGCTCGGCCGGCGGCGCGATCTCGGCGGCGAACGGCACGGCCTGCTGCGCGATGGTCGCGAGGATGCCGATCGCGAGGCTTGCGGCCGCGAGCACGGCCAGCGACGGCGCGGTGGCCGCCACGATCAGCGCGATCGACAGCCCCGCGATCTGCAGCAGGATCAGCCCGCGGCGATCGAAGCGGTCGCCGAGCGGCGCGAGCAGGAACATGCCGGCCGCATAGCCGAGCTGCGTCGCGGTCGGTACCGCGCCGATCCACGATGCGCCGTCCGGAAAGGCCGAGCGGAAGCTGTCGAGCAGCGGCTGGTTGTAGTAGATGTTCGCGACCGACACGCCCGCGATCGTCGCGAGCAGCAACAGCAGGCTGCGCGAGTAGTGGGGCGAGGCGGCGTCGGTCGGGCGGTCGGTGGAGGCGGTGGACATGGCGGCAGGCACGGAGTGGGGCGGCGCGGCAGGCGGCGCACGCGTCGGGTGCGCAGGCGGGCCGGGCGCCGGTCGAGGTTGCCGATCATACCGGAGCGACGTGAATCCTGCCGGCGGCGAACCGGCCCAACGGCCCAACGGCCCAACGGCCCAACGGCCCAACCCCAACTGACCGGCCGCCGCCTGTCACGGCACGCGCTTCACGTCGTTCAGTCGACCAACTCGCCGGTCGGCTCATAGAACGGATACGGTCCCGCCCCTTCGTCCACGTAGACGTGATGCGACGTCATCCCCGTCTCGGGTGCATGGCGATGGACCGCGAACGCCGGCGGTTCGAGCCGGAATGCGGACGGCGCATCGGCTCGCAGGTCGAAGGCGACCTGGTGCGCGGGCGACGGCACCGCGCACGCGAGCGTGCCGCCGAAGCGCGTGAACATCGTGCGGTGCACGTGGCCGCACAGCACGCGCTCGACGTTCGGATGACCGCGCAGCAGCGCATCGAGTTTCGCGGCGGCGGCGGGCGCGAGACGCAGCTTGTCCATGTGGCCGATGCCCGACGCGAACGGCGGGTGATGCAGCGCGACGATCGCGGGCCGGTCGCGCGCGGCGTCGAGCTGCGCGGCGAGCCACGCGAGCCGCGCGTCGCACAGGTCGCCGTGGCTCGCGCCCGGCACTTGCGAATCGAGCGCGAGCACGCGCACCGCACCGACGTCGAGCGCGTACTGCACGAATTCGCCGTCCTGCAGCTCGGCGCGATCGGCGAACGCGCGGCGCAATCCGGCGCGGTCGTCGTGATTGCCGATCATCAGGTAGTACGGAATCTCGAGCGCCGCGAGCAGTCCGCGCAGGTTGCCGTACTCTTCATCGTGGCCGAAGTCGGTCAGGTCGCCGGTGACGAGCACGGCGTCGGGGCGCGGCACGAGCGCGTTCAGCTTCGCGATGCAGCGGGCGAGCGCGGCCGCCGTATCGACGCGCCGGTACGCGAGCTGGCCCGGGCGCTTGATGTGGAGATCGCTGATTTGAGCAAGCAGCATCGTCGTTCCTCGGAATCGTCTGGTTGTTGTCCCGGCGGCGTGCGCCGCCGTGGGGTGTTGCGTGAATGATGCCCGATCGAAGGCTTACGCGCCGAGCGCGATCAGGCCTTCCGGCGCGATCGTGAGGCCGACCGCCGTACCGCGTGCGAGCGCGATGCGGCCCGGCACGTCGATCACGAGCGCGTCGGGCGCCGCGTGCTCGATCGTGAGCCGCGTGCGCTCGCCGAGGAACGCGCACGCGCCGACGGCGCCGCGCAGCGGCGCATGGGCGGGATCGGCGAGCTGCGCATCCTCGGGGCGGAAGAACCATTCGTCGGCCGCATGCGGCGTGACGATCGCGCCGCCCGTCGTTGCGAGCGCGCCGTCGCGCCACTGGCCCGCCAGCCGGTTCAGCGTGCCGATGAACTGCGCGACCGTCCGGTTCGCGGGGTGGTAGTAGATCTCGCGCGGCGTACCGATCTGCTCGATGCGGCCCGCGCCCATCACGACGATCCGGTCGCCGAGCTCCATCGCTTCGGCCTGATCGTGCGTCACGTAGACGGTCGTCACGCCGAGCGCGCGCAGCAGCGTGTTCATGTCGCGGCGCAGCACATCGCGCAGCTTCGCGTCGAGCGCGGTCAGCGGTTCGTCGAGCAGCAGCACGCGCGGGCGCACCGCGAGCGCGCGCGCCAGCGCGACGCGCTGACGCTGGCCGCCCGACAGTTGATCGACCGGTTTGTCCGCATGCGCATCGAGCCGCATCATCGCGAGCAGCTCGTCGACGCGTTCGCGCAACGCGCGCGGTTCGGTCTTGCGGATCTTCAGCCCGTAGCCGACGTTGCCGCGCACCTTCAGGTTCGGAAACAGCGCGTAGTTCTGGAACACCATGCCGACCTGCCGGCGCTCGATCGGCAGCAGGGTGACGTCGTCGTCGCCGAATGCGATCTTGCCGCCGGCGTCCGGCGTGTCGAGGCCCGCGATCAGGCGCAGCGTGGTCGTCTTGCCGCAGCCCGATGGCCCGAGCAGCACGAGCGTTTCGCCGGCGCCGATCGACAGGTCGAGCGGTTCGAGCACGCGGGTGCCGCGGAACGTCTTCGCGCAGCCGGTCAGGGTAATGGGAGTGGAATCGAGTTTCATGTCTGCAAGAAATCAGCGCGGGCGCTTCTTCGGCGCGCGCGTACCGGACGGATCGACGCCGAGCCACTGCATCGCGACGAGCAGCGGCAGCGTCATCAGCAGGAACAGGATCGTGTACGCGCTGCCGACTTCGAGGCGCAGCGACGCATACGTATCGGCGAGCCCGACCGGCAGCGTCTTGGTGTCGGGCGTGTGCAGCATCCACGTGAGATTGAATTCGCCGATCGACAGCGTGAGCACCGCGAGCGCGCCGGCGACGATCCCGGGCCGCAGGTTCGGCAGCACGATCGTGACGAAACGCGTGACGAACGACGCACCGAGGCTCGCCGCGCCTTCCTCGAGCGTGCGCAGGTCGGCGCCGGCCGCGACGGCCGCCACCGCGCGCACCATGAACGGCAGCGTGAACACGACGTGGCCCACGACGATGAACCACAGGCTCATCCGGAACGCGGTGAAGCCGCCGTACACGACCAGCAGCGCGAGCGCCGAAGCCAGCCCCGGCAGCGCGACCGGCAGCACGAGCGCTTCCTCGATCGCACGCGCGATGCGGCTCTTGCTGCGCGCGAGCGCATAGCCGGCCGGCACGCCGACGACGAGCACGATCGCGAGCGTCGCGAACGCGACGTAGAGCGACAGCGCGACCGAGCCGTGATACTGCTGCCACACTTGTTCGAGCCAGCGCAGCGTGAGGCCGCTCGACAGGCCGCGGAAATAGTTGACGGTGAGGCCCGCGAGCACCGACATCACGACGGGCACGATCAGGAACGCGCACAGCAGCAGCGTGACGCCCCATTGCAGCGCGGCGATCGCACGCGCGCCGGCGACGCGCGGCGCATGCCGCGCGGCGCGCGTCGTTTGCAACGGAGCCGGGGCGGGGGCCGGCGACGGCGTGGAAGAGCCGGAAAGCGATTGCATGCGGGAATCCTCAGGCCGCGGCAGCGGCGGTGTGGCCGGTGAAGCGGCGCGCGAGCGCGAGCACGGCCCAGGTGACGATGCCGAGCACGATCGACAGGCCGGCCGCCGTCGCGATGTTCGCGTTCAGCGTGAATTCGGTGTAGATCGTCATCGGCAGCACGTTCAGATCGGTGGCGAGCGTGAACGCGGTGCCGAACGCGCCCATCGCGGTCGCGAAGCAGATCGCGCCGGCCGCGATCAGCCCCGGCGCGAGCGCGGGCAGCACGATGTCGACGAAGATGCGCCACGGCGACGCGCCGAGCGAACGCGCGGCTTCCTCGAGCGACGCGTCGAGCTTCGACGCGGCCGCGATCACGGTGACGATCACGCGCGGAATCGAGAAGTACAGGTAGCCGACGAACAGGCCCGCCACCGAATAGGCGAACACCCATTTGTCGCCGACGAGCTTCGCCGACAGCATGCCGATCAACCCCTGGCGCCCCGCGAGCATGATCACCATGAAGCCGACGACGACGCCCGGGAACGCGAGCGGAAACGTGAGCAACGCGAGCAGCACGCGCTTGCCGGCGAATTCGCGGCGCGCGAGCAGCAGGCCGGAAACGGTCGACAGCGCGAGCGTCGCGAGCGTGACGCCCGCGGACAGCGCAACCGTCTCGCCGAGGCTCTTCATGTAACGCGCGTTGCCGAGCAGCGCCGCGTAGTGCGAGAAGAAGGCGCCGTCGGCGGACACCTGCACGAGCGCAGCCATCGGCAGGAGCCAGAACGCGGCGAATACCGCCAGCGCCGGCGCGACGAGCGCGACGCGCCAGCGCAGCGGGAAAGTCAGGTCGAGCATGACGTGGGACCGGCCGCTTACTGCATCACCTGCAGGTACTGCTGGCCGAACGCCTGCTGGCCGGCCGCCATCTTGCCGAAGTCGACCGACTTCGCCCGCGCGTATTCGCTCGCCGGCAGGAACTTCGCGGCGACGTCGGCGCCGAGCGCCTGCGCACGCACCGGGCGCAGATATGCGTTGGCCCACAGCTTCTGGCCTTCGTCGGACAGCACGAAGTCGAGCACCTTCTTGCCGTTCGCGTCGTGCGGCGCACCCTTCACGAGGCTCATCACGTACGGCACCGCGATCGTGCCTTCCTTCGGGATCACGAACTCGACGTTCGCGTTGTCCTTGTATTTCGCGCGATACGCATCGAAGTCGTAGTCGAGCAGGATCGGAATCTCGCCGGACAGCACGCGTGCATACGCGGTCTGCTTCGGCACGATCGGCGCGTTCGCCTTCAGCTTGCGGAACCAGTCGAGGCCCGGCTTGAAGTCGTCGAGGCTGCCGCCGAGCGCCTGGTTGACGGCGACCGCGCCCGCATAGCCGACGAACGCGCTCGACGGATCGAGATAGCCGACCATGCCCTTGTATTCGGGCTTCAGCAGATCGGCCCACGAACGCGGCACCGGCTTGCCGTCGAGCGCGTCCTTGTTCACGAAGAAGCCGAGCGTGCCCGAGTGGATCGCGAACCAGTAGCCTTGCGGGTCCTTCAGGTTCGCGGGAATGTCGTTCCAGTGTGCGGGCTTGTACGGCGCGATCACGCCCTTGTCCTTCGCCTGGAACGCAGACGACACGCCGAGGTAGACGACGTCGGCCACCGGGCTCTTCTGTTCGGCGATCAACTGCGCGATCGACTGGCCCGAGTTCTTGTTGTCGAACGGCACGCGGATGCCGGTCTTCTGCTTGATCGCGGCGATCTGCGCGGCCCAGTCGGCCCATTCGGGCGGGCAGTTGTAACAGATCGCCGTTTCGTCGGCGTGGGCCGCAGGGGCGCCGGCGACGAGCGCGGCAAGGGCGAGCGGCGCGGCAAGCGCGCGCAGCAGCGAGGTCAGGCGAAAGGACACGGTGAGTCTCCGGGCGAGTGGGTGTAGCGCTGGGGGGATATCGGCATGCGTGGCGGCGGCCTGCGATCACGCCTCGCGCAAGTGCAGCTCGGCAGCCGGCGGCGCAACCGTCGCGCCGTCGCGCACCGCATGCGGCAGGATCATCGACGTGCGCTCGATCGCGGCGCCGCCGATGCATTCGACGAGACGCTGCCACGCTTGGCGGCCGATGTCGCGGTTCGGCGTCGCGACGCTCGCGAGCGGCGGCGCGAGCAGCTCGCCGATCGCGATCCCGTCGAAGCCGAGCACCGACAGGTCGTCGGGGATCGAGAAACCCGCGCGGCGCAGGCCGCGCATCACGACCATCGCGAGCAGGTCGTTGCTGCAGAAGAGGGCGGTCGGACGCGTGGCGTGCGCGGTGAGATGCGCGAGCACCGCATCGGGTAGCTCGGGCGCGGTGAAGTCGACTTCGACGGGCGGCAGCGGTGCGACGCCGGCTTCGTCGAGCGCTTGCGCATAACCGAGATGACGCTGGCGTGCGCGATCCGACGCCGCGAGCGAACCGGCCAGCATCAGCACGCGGCGGTGGCCGCGCGCGGTCAGCAGCCGCACGCCGTCATAGGCGGCGCGGCGGTTGTCGACCGACACCGACGGGCGGCGCTGCGTGTCGTTGTGCATCAGCACGTAGTGCGGACCGTCGCGGTCGAGCATGTCGAGCAGCGGATGCGTGTCCGCGTCCGCGACGGTGAGGATCAGCCCTTCGACGCGCTGCTCGCGCAGCGTCTCGATCGCATGACGTTCGCGCGCCGCGTCGTATTCGGTCGTCATCAGGATCAGCTTGAAACCGGCCGCGGTCGCGAGCGCATCGATGCCTTGCAGGCAGTCGGCGAACACCGGGTTCGACAGCGTCGGCACGACGACGCCGACGAGCCGCGTGCGCTCGCCGCGCAGTTGCCGGCCGAGCGGGCTCGGGCGGAACTGCAGCGTGTCGATGGCGGTGCGGATCGTCTGCAGCGTGGCGGGGCTGACGGTATGCGGCGCGTTGATCGCACGCGAAACGGTGGCGATCGAGAAGCCCGCGAGGGCGGCGACGTCCTTGATGGTCGAGGTCATGAAGTCATGCGATGTAAACGTTTTCGGCCGGGGAATTATCGAAAACGTTTGTGACTTCGCGATGACGCATGCGACGCTTGTTTCGCCATGAGCACGATACAAACGTCAGACGGTTGAGGCCGTCGGACACGCGCGGTCGATTGTATCGGCACGAAGGTGCGGCGCGGGACGAAATCGTCGGCCGTGTGGTATCGGTGTCGTATCGGTGTCGAATGCGCGGGAGGAAACGGTGCGACGATGGCCGGTGTCGCGATGCGGCGCGGCGGAATGAGGGAACGCATGCGCCAAGCAATGGTAGAATCGCGTCCGCCCTCTTGCCGGGGTGATGAAATTGGTAAACATAGCGGACTTAAACGATTGAGTGCCCGGCCGGAAACGGTCGGTGCAGAACCCTTCAAATTCGGCGAAACCCCTGATGTACGCATCGAGGCAACGCCGAGCCAAGCCTCGCGGCACTCGCGAGGAAGGTGTAGAGACTAGACGGGGGGCACCTAAGGCACACGGGCAGCGGTCACGCCCGCGCGCGACGGTGAAGGCATAGTCCAGCGCACGAACGGTTCGCGCATGCGACGCCGGCTTCGAAAGAAGCAGTGTGACGAAAATCCGCCGCCTTAATTGGCTTGCCGGTTCAAGTCCGGTCCCCGGCACCATCGATTGCGCCGATTCGATCGATGAAGGTGTGAAAAACCCGCGAGAAATGCAGCGCTCGCGGGTTTTTTTGTTTGGTGCGGATGCATGCAGCGCCACGCGCTGCGCGTCGATGCGACGAAAGCGACGCCATGTGATACTTGGCACGCGCTTCTTACCGACGCATTCCAACGCAGTTCGCCTCTCGCAATCCCATCCGTCATGACCGACTCGACCCATCATTATTACGAACCCTCGCAAGGCCACGGCCTGCCGCACGATCCGTTGAACGCGATCGTGGGCCCGCGCCCGATCGGCTGGATCTCCTCCCGCGGCAGCGACGGCACGCTCAATCTCGCGCCGTACAGCTTCTTCAACGCGTTCAACTATCGCCCGCCGATCATCGGTTTTTCGAGCACCGCCGCGAAGGACAGCGTGCGCAACGTGCAGGAGACCGGCGAGTTCGTGTGGAATCTCGCGACACGCGATCTCGCCGAGCAGATGAACCAGACCTGCGCCGCCGTGCCGTACGACGTGAACGAATTCGAACTGGGCGGCTTGACCGCGGTGCCGTCGCGTCTCGTCGACGTGCCGCGCGTCGCGGAAAGCGGCGTGAACTTCGAATGCAAGGTGACCGACGTGATCCGGCTGCGCGATCATCGCGGTGTCGAGACGCCGGCCACGCTGGTGCTGGGCGAGGTCGTCGCCGTTCATATCCGCCATGACCTGCTGAAGGACGGCATTTTCGACACGTTCGGCGCGGGCATCATTCTTCGTGCGGGCGGCCCGTCGGCCTACGTGCACGTGACGCCCGACAGCCGCTTCGACCTGTTCCGTCCCGACGCGTGATCGATCGCGCGTCGCAGTAAGCTGGCAAGCGGGCGCACGCGCGCCCAAACCTGAAAGACCCCGCAGAGATCGAGGATTTCGCGGGGTCTTTTGCTTCGTACCCTCACATGATCGGGACGCGCCGATCCGTCGGCGACGCCCGATCGTCGCCCGCCCGACGACCCTGCACCGCAAAACCCGTGCTGCGCCGACTCCGCCGGCCGCACCTCACGCGCTGCGGCGATCCGCCATGGCAAATCTGCTCACCGCGAACGAGCGGCTTGGGCATCGACGTCCGCCGCTGCAAGGCATAGATTTCCAAGGTTGACGTGCTTATCCGTGCGTCAGCTCGCGCGCAGGCCGGCAACCGGCCTGCGCGTTCCCAAACAGCGTGAGACACAATCGAGCGTGGAGACGACACGATGAGCCTGTCAGAGCCATTGCGTCTGCATGTGCCGGAGCCCACCGGGCGCCCGGGCTGCAAGACGGACTTTTCCTATCTGCATCTATCGCCGGCCGGCGCCGTCCGCCGCCCGCCGATCGACGTAGCCGCGGCGGACACCGCCGATCTCGCCCGCAGCCTCGTGCGCGTGCTCGACGACAACGGCAAGGCCGTCGGCCCGTGGGCGCCCGATCTCGACGATGCGCGCCTGATCGCCGGGCTGCGCGCGATGCTCAAGACCCGCATTTTCGACGCGCGCATGATGATCGCGCAGCGCCAGAAGAAAATCTCCTTCTACATGTTGAGCCTCGGCGAGGAGGCGATCGGCACAGCGCACGCGATGGCGCTGCGAGACGGCGACATGTGCTTTCCGACGTACCGGCAGCAGAGCATCCTGATCGCGCGCGACGTGCCGCTCGAACGGATGATTTGCCAACTGATGTCGAACGAGGGCGATCCGCTGAAGGGCCGCCAACTCCCGGTGATGTACTCGGACCGCGAAGCCGGTTTCTTCTCCATTTCCGGCAATCTCGCGACGCAGTTCATCCAGGCGGTCGGCTGGGCGATGGCGTCGGCGATCAAGGGCGACACGAAGATCGCGTCCGCGTGGATCGGCGACGGCGCGACGGCCGAAGCCGATTTCCACACCGCGCTCACGTTCGCGCACGTGTACCGTGCGCCGGTCGTATTGAACGTGGTCAACAACCAGTGGGCGATCTCGACGTTCCAGGCGATCGCGGGCGGCGAGGGCACGACCTTCGCCGGGCGCGGCGTCGGCTGCGGGATCGCGTCGCTGCGCGTCGACGGCAACGACTTCCTCGCGATCTACGCGGCGTCGAGCTGGGCGGCCGAACGCGCGCGCCGCAATCTCGGCCCGACGCTGATCGAGTGGGTGACCTACCGCGCGGGCGCGCATTCGACGTCGGACGATCCGACCAAGTACCGGCCGAGCGACGACTGGTCGCATTTCCCGCTCGGCGATCCGATCGAGCGCTTCAAGCGCCACCTGATCGCGAAGGGCATCTGGTCGGACGGCGCGCACGATGCGCTGACGGCCGAACTCGAGGCCGAGGTGCTCGCCGCGCAGAAGGAGGCGGAGAAATTCGGGACGCTGGCCGACGACCGGATTCCGTCGCCGGCGTCGATGTTCGACGACGTATACAAGGAGCTGCCCGCGCACCTGCGCCGTCAGCGCCAGGAACTGGGAGCGTGATCATGGCGCAACACGAGACAGAAACGGCGACGCAGCCGATGACGATGATCCAGGCGCTGCGCTCCGCGATGGACGTGATGCTCGGGCGCGACAGCGACGTGGTCGTGTTCGGGCAGGACGTCGGCTACTTCGGCGGCGTGTTCCGCTGTACCGAAGGACTGCAGAACAAATACGGAAAGTCGCGCGTGTTCGATGCGCCGATCTCGGAAGGCGGGATCGTCGGCGCGGCGGTGGGGATGGGCGCGTACGGGTTGCGCCCCGTCTGCGAGATCCAGTTCGCCGACTATTTCTATCCGGCGTCCGACCAGATCGTGTCGGAAGGCGCGCGGCTGCGCTACCGCTCGGCCGGCCAGTTCACCGCGCCGATGACGATCCGGATGCCGTGCGGCGGCGGCATCTACGGCGGGCAGACGCACAGTCAGAGCCCGGAGGCGATGTTCACGCAGGTGTGCGGGCTGCGCACGGTGATGCCGTCGAATCCGTACGACGCGAAAGGGTTGCTGATCGCGTCGATCGAGAACGACGATCCGGTGATCTTCCTCGAACCGAAACGGCTGTACAACGGCCCGTTCGACGGCCATCACGAACGGCCCGTCACGTCGTGGCTCAAGCATCCGGCGAGCGCGGTGCCCGAAGGCTACTACACGGTGCCGCTCGATACGGCCGCCGTCGTGCGCCCCGGCAACGACGTGACGGTGCTGACGTACGGCACGACGGTGCACGTGTCGCTCGCCGCGGCCGAGGAGACGGGCATCGACGCGGAAGTGATCGACCTGCGCACGCTGTGGCCGCTCGATCTCGACACGGTCGTCGCGTCGGTGCGCAAGACCGGGCGCTGCGTCGTGGTGCACGAAGCGACGCGCACCTGCGGTTATGGCGCGGAGCTCGTGGCGTTGGTCCAGGAGCACTGCTTCTACCACCTCGAAGCGCCGGTCGAGCGCACGACGGGCTGGGACACGCCGTATCCGCATGCGCAGGAGTGGGCGTACTTTCCGGGCCCGGCCCGGGTCGGTGAAGCGTTGCGACGCGTGATGGAGGCGTGAGATGGGGATTCATGTCATCAAGATGCCGGATATCGGCGAAGGGATCGCCGAGGTCGAGTTGGTGGCCTGGCATGTGGAAGTCGGGCAGACGATCAAGGAAGACCAGCCGCTCGCCGACGTGATGACCGACAAGGCGGCGGTCGAGATTCCGTCGCCGGTGGCGGGCAAGGTGATCGAGCTGGGCGGCCGGATCGGTGAGATGATGGCGGTCGGCAGCGAGCTGATTCGGCTGGAAGTCGAAGGCGACGGCAATCTGAAGGCCGCGCCACCGGTGCGGGAAACAAAGGTAGCAACCGCACCGGTCGCGGCGGCGGCGCCGTCGAAGCCGGCGGCCGACGCGCCGGCCGAGCCGCCTGCGCAGCCCGCAGCGCCGCGCGCACCGGCGAAACCGCGCCGCGACGAACCAGCCGCGCAGCCGCGCGCGGCGCTTGCGCCCGGAGAGCGGCCGCTCGCGTCGCCGGCCGTGCGTCAGCGCGCGTGGGACATGGGCATCGAGTTGCGCTATGTGCGCGGCACCGGCGAAGCCGGGCGGATCCTGCATGCGGATCTCGACGCGTATGCGCGCACCGGCGGCAGCTCGGCGCACGGATCGCAACCGCGCGGCTACGACGAACGCCACGACGAAACCGAAGTGCCGGTGATCGGTTTGCGGCGGGCGATCGCGCGCAAGATGCAGGAAGCGAAGCGCCGCATCCCGCATTTCAGCTACGTCGAGGAGATCGACGTCACCGAGCTCGAATCGTTGCGCACGGAACTGAACCGCCGCCACGGCGACACGCGCGGCAAGCTCACGCCGCTGCCGCTGCTGATCCGCGCGATGGTGATCGCGCTGCGCGATTTCCCGCAGATCAACGCGCGTTTCGACGACGAAGCGGGCGTCGTCACGCGCTACGGCGCGGTGCACATGGGCGTCGCGACGCAGACGGACGGTGGCCTCACGGTGCCGGTGCTGCGGCATGCGGAAGCGCGCGACGTGTGGTCGATCGCGGCGGAAATCGCGCGGCTCGCCGATGCGGTGCGCGCGAACCGCGCGCAGCGCGACGAGCTGAGCGGCTCGACGATCACGATCTCGAGCCTCGGCGCGCTCGGCGGCATCGTGTCGACGCCGGTGATCAATCATCCGGAAGTCGGCATCGTCGGCGTGAACCGGATCGTCGAGCGGCCGATGATCCGCGACGGCGCGGTCGTCGCGCGCAAGATGATGAACCTGTCGTCGTCGTTCGATCATCGCGTCGTCGACGGCGCGGACGCGGCCGCATTCATCCAGGCGGTGCGCGCGGTGCTCGAACGCCCGGCACTGCTGTTCGTGGAGTGAGCCGATGAAGAACGAACACACCACACTGCTCGTCATCGGCGGCGGCCCGGGCGGTTACGTCGCCGCGATCCGCGCCGGCCAGCTCGGCATTCCGACCATGCTCGTCGAACGCGAGCGGCTCGGCGGCACCTGCCTGAACATCGGCTGCATTCCGTCGAAGGCATTGATCCACGTGGCCGACGCGTTCGAACAGGCGTGCGGTCATGCCGGCGAGGGCGCGCTGGGGATCCGCGTGCGCACGCCCGAGATCGACATCGCGGAAAGCGTCGCGTGGAAGGACGGCATCGTCGACCGGCTGACGCGCGGCGTCGGCGCGCTGCTCAAGAAGAACGGCGTGCGCGTGCTGCACGGCGAAGCGCGCGTGATCGACGGCAAGACCGTCGAAGTCGTCGGCGGCGGTCATGCAGTGCGGATCGGTTGCGAACACCTGCTGCTCGCGACCGGTTCGGAGCCGGTCGAACTGCCGTCGATGCCGTTCGGCGGGCATGTCGTGTCGTCCACCGAAGCGCTGTCGCCCGCGACGCTGCCGAAGCGGCTGGTCGTCGTCGGGGCCGGCTATATCGGGCTCGAACTCGGGATCGTCTATCGCAAGCTCGGCGTCGACGTCAGCGTCGTCGAAGCGGCCGAGCGCGTGCTGCCTGCGTACGATGCCGAACTCGTGCGGCCGGTCGCCGATTCGCTCGCGCGCCTCGGCGTGCGGTTGCGGCTCGGCCACACGGTGCTCGGGCTGGACGCGCGCGGCGCGGTGCGCGTGCGGGCGGCCGACGGCGCCGAGCACACGCTGCCGGCCGATCGCGTGCTGGTCGCCGTCGGTCGCCGGCCGCGCGTCGACGGCTTCGGGCTCGAGTCGCTGCTGCTCGATCGCAACGGGCGCGCGCTGCGGATCGACGACGCATGCCGGACCTCGATGCGCAACGTGTGGGCGATCGGCGACGTCGCGGGCGAACCGATGCTCGCGCATCGCGCGATGGCGCAAGGCGAGATGGTGGCCGAGCTGATCGCCGGTCGGCGTCGCCGGTTCACGCCCGCGTCGATTCCGGCCGTGTGCTTCACCGACCCCGAGATCGTGACGGCCGGCTGGTCGCCGGACGACGCACATGCGGCCGGCGTCGATTGTCTGAGCGCATCGTTCCCGTTCGCCGCGAACGGGCGGGCGATGACGTTGCAGGCGACCGACGGGTTCGTGCGCGTCGTCGCGCGCCGCGACGATCACGTGATCGTCGGCTGGCAGGCGGTCGGGCGCGGGGTGTCGGAGCTGGCCGCGGCGTTCTCGCAGTCGCTGGAGATGGGCGCGCGGCTCGAAGACATCGGCGGCACGATTCACGCGCATCCGACGCTCGGCGAGGCGCTTCAGGAAGCGGCGCTGCGCGCGCTCGGGCACGCGCTGCACGTGTGACCTGTTCGCCGAACGCAGGCGCCGGAGCGCCGCGCGCGCCTCGGCGTGCATCGGGCCTGCATCGGGCATGCATCGGGCATGCGCGGCCGGCCGCCGTGTCGGAACCGCTCCGAAACGGCTGGCCGCGTATGCGCCGGGTGTCAGGCAAGCGCGCTCGGACCGGCGTGCCGCGCCGTCACGTCACGATAGAACGCGTCGATCGCTTCGATCATCTGCGACAGCCCCGGCTGTTCGAGCGGATAGTGACCGGCGTTTTCCAGCATCTCGACCTTGACCGGCACGTGGCGGACCCGAGCGAGGAACGGCTCGCTCAGATGCAGCGGCGTCCAGCGGTCCGCGGCCGGCTGCGTGAGCAGGATCGGGCACACGGAGAAATCCTCCGGCTCGACCACCGGCCGGTACGACATGTAGGAATCGAGGAACGCCATCGTCATCGCGTTGCCGGCCGAGGTCCGGTCGGACATCCATACCTTCAGCGCATCGTCGCGGTTCACGAGCGCGTGCATCTTGCTCGCGAGCGACATCGGGATGCGCATGGCGCGCAGCGGCGTCTTCGCGGCGAAGTGCGTCATCGGGCCGCCGACGCGGCTCATGAACAGATTGCGTGCGGTTTCGTCGCGCACCTGCTGCAGGCGCTGGTCGAGAAAGGTCATGCCGACGATGCCGTCGACTTTCCCGTTCAGCGCGGCGACGTGGTACGTCAGCATGCCGCCCGCGCTCAATCCGTACAGCACGATCGGCCGATCGTCCTTCGCGCGCTCCGCGTCGATCAGGTCGCTGCCGGCGCGCACCCAGTCGTCGTAGCGCACCAGCGCGCCGCGCGCCACTTCGGTCATCCCGTATTCGGGCATGTCGACCGCGATCGTCTCGTAGCCGCGGCGTGCCAGTTGCTCGCCGACGATCATCGACATTTGCCGTCCGTTCGTGCCGACGCCATGGAACAGGATCACCTTCATCTGCGCGCGGGGATTGCGATACGTATCGAGATGGAGGCGATGGCCCCGCCAGTGCCACCATTGCTCGTCGGGCTGGCGATCGGCCGCCCACTGGAAGTCGGGCGGCAGGAACGCCTGCATGGCGCGCCAGACGGGCTGATCTGCATAGGTTCTGGACATGGCATCGGACTCCGGTCGGTCGAGTGAAAGGGCGGTTGCGATGGCACCCATCATCGCGCGGCACGCGGCTCGCGCCCATGCTGGCGCGGGCCAACCGCTTTAGAATCTAGGCCAACCCACGTCACGAGGCGCCCGATGAACGTCTGGAACTTTGTCCGCAGCCCGGCTTCCGTCCTGCTGATGGTCGCGTTCGGGCGAGACCGCGGGATCGCGCCGGCGGCCCTGCTGAAGGGCTCGCAACTCACGCTGAAGCAGCTCGCCGATCCGGATTTCACGGTGCTGGCCGCGCAGGAGCGGGCCGTCGCGTCGAACCTGCTTGCACTGGCCGCCGACGAGCCGGGGGTGGGCTTGACGGTCGGCCTGTCGTACCAGCTTTCCGCCTACGGATTGCTCGGATACGGGCTGCTGAGCAGCGCGACCGGGATGGATGCGGTCGCGCTCGCGGGCCGCTATCTCGCCTTGACGTATACGTTCGTCGGGATGACGTACCGTCGCACCGGGCGGCACGGCACGATCGTGTTCGACGCGGCGCCGGAATTGTCCGCGCCGCTGCAGCGCTTCTTCGTCGAGCGCGCGATGGGCGCCGCGTGCCGCGTGCTGCGCGACGTGATCGGCAGCGCGTTCACCCTCGCGACGTTCGATCTCGCGTACGACGCCGAACCCGGTGGCCGGCACGTGCTCGGCACGCCGGTCCGCTACCGGCGGCCGGCCAATGCGATCACGTTCGAGCATGCGCACCTCGAACGGCCGTTGCCGCAGGCCAATGCCGCGACGGCCGCGATGTGCGAGCGCATGTGCGCGGAGCTGATCGCGCGCCGGCGCACGCGGGTCGACCTCGTGTCGTTCCTGAACGAATACCTGTCCACGCGGCCGTTCGACCGACCGCCGCAACTGAAGGACATCGCGACGCTGCTGAACACGAGCGAGCGCACGCTCAAGCGCCGGCTGCGGGAGGAGGGCGCGAGTTTCCGCGACATCTCGAATGCGGTGCGCAAGGCGCGCGCGCAGGCGCTGATCGCCGAAGGGCGGCTGTCGATCAAGGAAATCGCGGACGAACTGGGGTTCAGCGACATCTCGTCGTTCTCGCAGGCGTACAAGCGCTGGACGGGCGTGGCGCCGAGCGTGTCGCGGCAGGCGGCGCCCGGTTCATAGCGGGGCGCGGGCGAGGCGGCGGTCGCGGTTGACCGTCCCGCGCGAACCGTTCATCGTGTCGCTGTCCCGCCTGATTGATTGGCCTCGCATCGGCGGGTTCGCCGCGGTGCGGCATGGCGAAACGCCGCGTGCACGCGGCTTTTTCTGCCGATTGGCGCACACGTGCGCCTCACGGAACGACCGGACATGAAACTGTTGCTCATCGGCGCGACCGGGCTCGTCGGGCGCCACGTCCTCGAAGTCGCGCTCGCCGACGCGCGGGTGGACCAGGTCGTCGTGCTCGCGCGCCGGCCGTTGTCGCCGCATCCGAAGATGCGCGCGCTGGAAGTCGACTTCGATCGACTGCCGGACGCGGCCGACTGGTGGCGGGCCGACGCGGTGATCTGCACGCTCGGCACCACGATGCGCGTCGCGGGCACGCAGGCCGCATTCCGCCGCGTCGATCACGACTATCCGCTCGCGGTCGCGCGTCTTGCGCACCGGCACGGCACGCCGACCTACGTGCTGAATTCCGCACTCGGCGCGGACGCTGCATCGCGCATCTTCTACAACCGCGTGAAGGGCGAGGTCGAACAGGCGCTCGCCGGCGTCGGGTTCGATTCGCTCACGTACGTGCGACCGGGCCTGATCGGCGGCAGCCGCGACGAGTTCAGGTTCGTCGAGCGGCTGTTCGTGTTCGCGTTGGGCGCCGTCGGGCCGGTGCTGCCGGCGAAGTGGCGCGTGAATCCCGCGTCGCGGATTGCGCGCGCGATGCTCGACGCGGCGATCGACGCAAGGCCGGGCGTGCAGGTCGTCGCATCCGACCAACTGGTCTGATGCGGTGCGGGCGGGTGCGTCCGACATCGACTGTCTCGATCCGGCGTTCTCGCCGGGCCCCAGTACGCCGGTTTCGGACGGTCTATCGAGCCATCAGGTGCTCGAGATCCCGCGTCACCTCGACGGCATCAACCCAGTCGGCGTGGACGTGATCGAAGTGTCGCCGCCGTACGATCATGCGGAAATCACGTCGCTTGCCGGTGCGACGATCGCGCTGGGACTGATCTGCCTGCATGCGTCGCGCCGGCGGCAGAAAAAGGAAGCCTCAATCGATGGACGATTTCACCTGGCGCGAGGCCATTCCCGGCGACGCGGCCGAGTGTATCGCGCTGCGGGCACGCACGCGCGAGAACGCGTTCCCCGAAGCGCGGTTGCGCGCGCTCGGCATCACCTCGAAAGCTGGGGCGACGGTATCCGCGGCGGCCTGTTCTCGGGCCATGTCTGCTGCGCGTCCGGACGCATGGTCGACTACTGCTTAGGCGACACCGGCTCGGGCGAGATCGTCGTGCTCGCGATGCTGCCCGAGTATGAAGGCGCTGGGATCGGTAAGCGGTTGCTGCGGCGCGTGATCGACGATTTCGCGGCGAACGGCTTCACTTCGCTGTTTCTCGGCTGCTCGACCGATCCCGCGTCGCGCTCGTACGGGTTTTATCGCCATCTCGGCTGGATACCGATTGGAAAGCTAGATGAGGTGGGGGACGAGATCTCGACACTTCAGGTCGGGCCTCAGTAGTCCGACAAGTGATTTTCCTTGAAAGCGGAATATTTTCTAAAGGGTATTCAGGTGGTAGAGTGAATAGATATCGAATGAAAGTGGAGACGATTTTTCTATTCCACACAGGCTTGGATCGGGACGCTTGTTCAGTTGGGCGATGCCGAGCATGTCAAAGAAAGAGGCTGAATCTACCAGTTCAATAGGTATGTATTGTTCGGTGGATGCTCTGGCCGCGTCAACTGCTCCTTGCTGAAATTTTGTAGAGGAAACGAAGATGCCGCGAGCGTATCCTCCCAGCATTAGCGCTCCGAGAAAGGAGCGAATCTGTTCGACTTCTATTGAGCGGCTCAATCTCTTTACTTGAACACCAATTTTTTTGCCATCATTCTCTAACAAAATAATATCAATTCCGCCATCTCGCGAATATGTTGTTAGTGTTGTGTCATATCCGTGATCTCGGAATACACTGGCAACCGTTTCTTCAAATAGTCTTGGATGCAAGGTGCCTCTGGATTCAAAGCGTCGCATAAGATAATTTCGGACTTGAGTTATTGGAGTATCAATGCACGATAATTCAAGATCCTTGATAACTGCCATGCTGTAGAGGGTGAGGCACCAATGTTGCCATTGTAGTGCTGGTAAAACCGCTTGTTCCATGGCGACCCACCATCCGCACGTAGGACATATATAAAGAGTTGAACGTTGCGCGAGCACGTCTCCGCTCAATCTGACATGTAATTTACTCGGGGCAATTCTATCTCGAATAAATGCTTTCATTGTTGGAACATAGGCTTCCTTGAAGTCTTGAAATGATTTATTCCAGAGATCGACGTTGCAAAATTCGTCCATCAATATTTTGCAATAAACACATCTGACCTCTTCCGGCGGGCCGCTGCCCTCGGGACAGGTTGGTAAGTCCAGGGATTTGAAAAAAGGAAAATATTGACCGGGTGAGTGCTGCCAAGGGCCGTTCATGACGGTGATCTCCGAATTTAGGATTGGATACCTATTTTTATTAGAGGGCGGCGGTCGATTCAATGTAATGGGAGGAGGTGAGGAAAGCTAGAAATTTGATTGGCGAGAAGATTCATCGGCCGGGAAGATATTGGACAGGAAGGTAGTTTTTGGGCTTGTACCAAGATCGATTCGTTTTTGTCTCATTGATCGGACAATTTCGAAAGTCGATGAACTTCGGGTAATCACCGATATCTCGCAAGTTGTATATACAAGATCATCCGCTGGCAATGTCGGCACACGTCGTGCCGCTTGCGCGCCAGCGTGCAGACCCTGCGCGCGTGGCGCATGCCGGCGATCCACGGCGCCCCGCATTCGCCGAGCCGAAAGGGCGGCTCGCAGCTTCCTGTCTCGTTCAAACCATGTGTGGTCCTGAGTATTTTGGAGATTGACCCGTGTCAACGAATTCCAGTGGAAAAGCCGGCGGCCTGATCGAGGTTCGCTCGATCGACTTCATTCCCGATGCCGAGCGCCACGGCGGCCTGCTGAGCCAGTTCACGCTGTGGCTGTCGGCCAACATGCAGATCACGGCCATCGTCACGGGCGCGCTCGCGGTCGTGCTCGGCGGCGACGTGTTCTGGTCGCTGGTCGCGCTGCTGCTCGGCCAACTCGTCGGCGGCGCGGTGATGGCGCTGCACGGCGCGCAGGGGCCGCAGCTCGGCCTGCCGCAGATGATCTCGAGCCGCGTGCAGTTCGGCGTGTACGGCGCGATGATCCCGATCGTGCTCGTGTGCCTGATGTACATCGGCTTTTCCGCGAGCGGCTCGGTGCTGGCCGGGCAGGCCGTCGCGCAGCTGCTGCACGTCGACGACGCGGCCGGCATCCTGCTGTTCGCGGCCGTGATCGTGGTGCTGACCGTGTTCGGCTATCGTGCGATCCACTTCGTCGGCCGGATCGCGAGCGTGGTCGGCATCGTCGCGTTCGTCTACATGTTCGCCCAACTGTTCGCGAACCACGACATCGGCGCGCTGCTCGCGAACCGGCATTTCTCGCTGCCGAGCTTCCTGCTCGCGATGTCGCTGTCCGCGTCGTGGCAGATCGCGTTCGGCCCGTACGTCGCCGACTATTCGCGCTATCTGCCGCGCTCGACGTCGTCGGTCGCGACGTTTCTCGCGGTCGGCCTGGGCTCGGTGATCGGCGCACAGGCGGCGATGGTGTTCGGCGTGTTCGCAGCCGCGCTCGCCGGCAGCCAGTTCGCGCACCACGAAGTGTCGTACATCGTCGGCCTGGGCTCGACGGGCGCCGTGGCCGCGCTGCTGTATCTCAGCATCGCGTTCGGCAAGGTGACGGTCACGGCGCTCAACGCGTACGGCAGCTTCATGTCGATGGCCACGATCGTCAGCGGCTTTCGCGGCAAGCATGCGGTATCGTCGAAGAGCCGTCTCGTCTACATCTTCGGGATGATCTGCGTGTCGACGCTGATCGCGCTCGCGGGCCGTCATTCGTTCCTGAAGGAGTTCACCGCGTTCATCCTGTTCCTGCTCGCGTTCTTCACGCCGTGGAGCGCGATCAACCTCGTCGACTACTACTGCTTCACGCGGTCGCGCTACGACGTGCCGGCGCTGTCCGATCCGGATGGCCGCTACGGCCGCTGGAACGCGATGGCCATCACGATCTATGTGGTCGGCATCCTGGTGCAGTTGCCGTTCATGTCGACGCACATCTACACGGGGCCGCTCGTCGATGCGCTCGGCGGCACCGACATCTCGTGGATCCTCGGCCTCGTCGTGCCGGCCGTGCTGTATTACGTCGGCGCCCGCGCGTCGCGACGCAGCATTCCCGAACGCCTGATCCTGCCGCTCGAACGCGGCGAAGTTCCCCACTGACGACACGTCCCATGCATCGGGCCGGCAAGCCGCCGGCCCGGGCGCGGAGCCGGGCGCTGTCGACGCAATCCCGTATCTCGCGATGGCGGTGCGGCATTCACGCCGCGCCATGCATCGTTTCAATCTCGATCCATTGAATAGTATGACTAAGTATATTGAAGCGCGCGGCATCGATTGCCGCGCGCGGCCGGTGCACGCCGGTGTTCGCGTCACGGTGGCGATCGCCTGCGTCGCCGGTTCGGGCGCTGCGCTCGCGCAGGACGGCGTCACGCTGTACGGCGTGATCGACGAATTCGCGCAGTACGTGAATACGGGCAACGGCTATACGGCCGCGATCAATTCGGGCGGCCAGTGGGGCAGTCGATTCGGATTGAAGGGCGGTGAGGATATCGGCGGCGGCCAGAAGATCGAGTTCGCGCTGGAAAACGGCTTCAATCCGAACGACGGCTCGCTCGCGAGCACCGGCAGCATGTTCAACCGGCAGGCATGGGTCGGCATCGCGGGACAGTGGGGCAAGGTGCGCGCGGGCCGGCAGAATTCGCCGCTATTCAACGACCAGGGCGGGCAGGATGCGTTCGGCGGCGTCACGCAGGCATCCGGCATGGACAACCTGACCGTGTTCGCGTTCCGCACGAGCAACACGCTGTCGTACCAGAGCCCGCAGATCGCCGGTTTCCAGGGCGGGCTGTACTTCGGGTTCGGTGACGCGGGCGGCGTGCGCTCGGCCGGTTCCAGCCAGCAGTTCGACCTGACCTACGAACACGGCCCGTTCGGCGCATTCGTCGCGGGCCAGTGGTTGAAGAGCGCCGCGGCGACCACGACCGATCGCACGCTCATGGCCGGTGCGTCTTACGCGATCGGCAAGGCGACCGTGTACGGCGGTTTTTCCGCAGTGAAGTGGGCCGACCTCGGCATCGATTCGCGCGTATACGGGTTGTCGGTCAAATACCAGTTCAATCCTGCCAACTACGTCGCGCTCGGTTACGCGTACCTGCACGATCAGTCGTCGCAAGGCAACAATGCGGATCAGCTCGGGCTGATGTACGAGTACGATCTGTCGAAGCGCACGAGCTTCTACGGTGCGCTGTCGTACCTGCGCAACCGCAATCAGGCCGGCTACACGCTCGCCGGTGCGGCGAACCCCGGCCTGCCGCTCGCGTACCCGGGCGCGAATGCGCGCGGCGTGCAACTCGGTATCGTGCATCGCTTCTGACGCATGACGTGACGCGCCGGGGCATGGGCGCCCGGCGCGTGCTCCGGGCGCATGCGCGCCGTCATTTCCCGAGCCGCTCCGCGAGCGAGTAGCGCTGCATGCAGCGCTCCATCGCGTCGAGAAACGCGTGCTCGGCCGCATTCATCTTGCGGTCGCGATGCCATAGCAGGAACACGTCGACATCGACGAGCCCGTCGTCGGGCGGTAGTCGCCACAGCCGTTGCTGCGCGATGTCGTCGCGCACGATGTGCTCGGGCAGGCAGCCGATCCCGTAGCCCGCGAAGATCAGCCGCCGCACTTCCTCGAGGCTCGGCGACGACGCGACGATGCGTCCCGTGAAGCCTCTCTGGTCGCGGAACACGGTGAGCGGCGACAGGCTGTCGCCGATCTGGTCGCTCGTGAACGACACGAAATTCTCCGCGAGCAGGTCGTCCATCCGCAACTGCGTCTGCCCGAACAGCCGGTGATGGCGGCCGCAGTAGATCGCATAGCGCTGGCGCAGGAAGCAGCGCATCTCCAGCTTGTCGTGCGGCGTGCGGCACAGGCCGAGCCCGGCCGTGGCCGTTTTCTGCAGCAGCGACGACAGGATGTCCGACGAGCGCATCACTTCGATCTGCAGATCGATACGCGGATACGCGCGATGGAAATCCGCGAGGAACTCGTCGTAGACGGGCGATTCGATGCGGCTCACCGTCAGCAGCCGGATCGAGCCGGTCAGGTCCGCCGTGCTGTCGTCGATTTCGGTCTCGAGGCGCGAGATGCCGCCGTAGATGTCGCTCGCGATCCGGTACACGGCTTCGCCGGCCGGTGTCGGCGCGAAGTGCGCGCCGCGCCGCTCGATCAGCCGGCGCTCGAGCGTCTCCTCGAGCCGCCGCAGCGCCTGGCTGACGGCCGGCTGCGTGACGTGCAGGCGGGCGGCCGCGCGGCTCACGCTGCGCTCCTGCATGATCACCAGATAGGTGCGCAACAGGTTCCAGTCGAGGCGGTCGTTCAGGAACGGGGCGAGATCGGGGCGCATCGGGTCTCCGGAGGCGGGCATTAGTTCGATTTATATCGCGAATAATAACTTGAAATTTGACTAATGATTTGCGGTCGCCGATAAAGGAGGGGCGCCGCAGCGTGCGGCGCGAGGCCGCGACAGACGGCCGTCGTCACGATATTGCGCGTCGCCCCGCCGCGGCGTGCATCAGGAGCCCGCATGACCCAGTCCCTTCCTTCCGCCCGCCAGCCGGGGCGCGCCGCGACGGCCGCGTTCATCGGCACGATGATCGAGTGGTACGACTTCTACATCTACGCGACCGCTGCCGCGCTCGTGTTCGGCGAACTCTATTTCCCGTCGCACGACCCGTTCGTCAGCACGATGGCGTCGTTCGCGACGTTCGCGGTCGGCTTCTTCGCGCGTCCGCTCGGCGGCGTGATCTTCGGCCATCTCGGCGACCGCATCGGCCGCAAGAAGGCGTTGATGACGACGCTGATGATGATGGGCGTCGCGACCGTCTGCGTCGGGCTGCTGCCCGATTATTCGAAGGTCGGCATCCTCGCGCCGGTGCTGCTCGTCGCGCTGCGCATCGTGCAGGGGATCGCGGTCGGCGGCGAATGGGGCGGCGCGGTGCTGATGGCGGGCGAGCATGCGCCGCAGGGGCGCCGCACATTCTTCGCGTCGTTCGCGCAGCTCGGCAGCCCGGCCGGGCTGATCCTGTCGCTGATCGCGTTCCGCGCGGTCACGTCGATGGACAAGGCCGATTTCCTCGCATGGGGCTGGCGCCTGCCGTTTCTCGCGAGTTCGGTGCTGCTCGTGGTCGGCATCCTGATCCGGCTCGGCGTGAACGAGTCGCCGGAATTCGCGCGGGTCAAGGAAGCCAACCGCACGGTGAAGCTGCCGGTCGCGGAAGTGTTCCGCTCCGCGTCGGGGCTCGTGCTGCTCTGTATCGGCGCGAACACGATCGGCATCGCGGGCGTCTATTTCACGAACACGTTCATGATCGCGTACACGACCCAGTACGTCGGCGTATCGCGCTCGCTGATCCTCGACAGCCTGTTCGCGGTCGCGATCATCCAGTTCTTCGCGCAGCCGCTCGCCGCTTGGATCGCCGAGCGCATCGGCGGGGCGCGCTTCCTGAAACTCGCGGCGCTGCTCGCGATGCTGTCGCCGTATCCGATGTTCATGCTCGTGCAGGGCGGCACGTCCGCGTCGCTGATCGCGGGCATCGCGCTCGCCGTCGTCTGCATGGCCGGCTTCTACTCGGTGATCGCGGGCTTCGTCAGCGACGTGTTTCCCGCACACGTGCGTTATTCGGCGATCTCGCTCGCTTACCAGATTTGCGGCGCGATCGCGGGCGGCCTGACGCCGCTCGTCGGCACGTGGCTCGCGCATCGTTTCACGGGCCAGTGGTGGCCGCTCGCGGTGTTCTACACGTGTCTCGCCGGTATTTCGCTGCTCTGCATCGTTGCACTCGATGCGCGCCGCGCCGCGCGGCCGGCCGCCGCCGAAGCGCTCGGCTCGCATTGAACCTCAACGAACGAATCGATCCGGAATGCATATGAACGACCTGCTGGAAATCGACGGCGCCCGCCTGTGGCGCAGCCTGGCCGACATGGCGCGCGTCGGCGCGACACCGCGCGGCGGCGTGCGGCGCCTCGTGCTCACCGATGACGACCGGCGCGGGCGCGACCTGTTCGCGCAATGGTGCCGCGACGCGGGGCTGACGGTGAGCGTCGATGCCGTCGGCAACCTGTTCGCCCGGCGCGACGGCGCCGATGCGCACGCCGCGCCGGTGCTGATCGGCAGCCATCTCGACACGCAGCCCGAAGGCGGCCGCTTCGACGGCGTCTACGGCGTGCTCGCCGCGCTCGAACTCGTGCGCACGCTGAACGACGCGGGCATCGCGACCGACAAGCCGCTCGAGATCGTGTCGTGGACCAACGAGGAAGGCGCGCGTTTCGCGCCGGCGATGCTCGGCTCGGCCGTGTTCACGGGCGCGTTGCCGCTCGACGACGCGCTCGCGAAGCAGGATGCCGACGGCGTCACGCTCGGCGCGGCGCTCGACGCGTGCGGTTATCGCGGCACGCGCGCAACGGGCGGCGCGGTCGACGCGTATTTCGAGGCGCACATCGAACAGGGGCCGGTGCTCGAGGCGAACGGCACGACGATCGGCGTCGTCACGGGCGGCCAGGCGATCCGCTGGCTCGACGTGACGGTGACGGGCGTGGCCGCGCATGCGGGCACGACGCCGATGCCATATCGCAAGGATGCGTATTTCGCGAGCGCGCAGATCGCGCTCGAACTCGAACGGATCGTCGCCGCCTACGCGCCGCGCGGGCTCGCGACGATCGGGCAGGTCGGGATTCGCCACGCATCGCGCAACACGATTGCCGGCGACCTGACGTTCACGGTCGACCTGCGTCATCACGACGATGCCGAAGTCGATGCGATGGAGCGCGACCTGCGCGACGCATGCGCCCGCGTCGCCGCCGCGCGCGGCGTGCAGGTGGCGATCGATACCTGCTGGCGCAGCCCGGCGACGCCGTTCGACCGCGATTGCGTCGGGCTGGTCGCGCAGGCGGCTGCCGCATTCGGCTACACGCACGAGCGCATCGTGAGCGGCGCCGGCCACGACGCGATCCTGCTCGCACGCCGCTTCCCGACCGCGATGGTGTTCATTCCGTGCGTCGACGGCCTGTCGCACAACGAAGCCGAGGATGCGTTGCCCGACGACGTGACGCGCGGCACGAACGTGCTGCTCCATGCGGTGCTGGCGCGCGCGGGCATCGCGACGCGCGTCGAAGCGCCGGCCGCGACGCACGGCGCCTGATACGGCGAATCGACGAGGACCACCATGAAAACCTATTTCCATCCCGAACAACTGCTGCACCATCCGCGCAGCTACCTGTCGCGCGGCCAGATGCGCGAGCCGCAGGAAGTGCCCGAACGCGCGGCGCGCCTCGTTGCGGCCGTCCGGTCGCTCGACTTCGACGTGCGCGAGCCGGCCGACCGCGGCGCCGCGCCGATCGCGGCCGTGCACGACATGAACTACCTGCGCTTTCTCGAGGATGCGCACCGCGACTGGAAGCGGATGCCCGACGACTGGGGCGACGAAGTGATGTCGAACGTGTTCGTGCGCGATCCGAACCCGCTGCGCGGCGTGCTCGCGAAAGCCGCGCGCTATCTCGCCGACGGCAGTTGCCCGGTGGGCGCGAATACGTGGCGCTCGGCGTACTGGTCGGCGCAGGACGCGCTGGCCGCGGCCGCCGACGTCAACGACGGCGCACGCGAGGCCTACGCGCTGTGCCGACCGCCCGGTCATCATGCGCGCCGCGACGCGGCCGGCGGCTTCTGCTACCTGAACAACGCGGCGATCGCTGCGCAGGCGCTGCTCGGCCGGCATCGCCGCGTCGCGATTCTCGATACCGACATGCATCACGGGCAGGGCGTGCAGGAGATTTTCTACGGCCGCGACGATGTGCTGTACGTGTCGATCCACGGCGACCCGACCAACTTCTACCCGGTCGTCGCGGGCTACGAGGAAGAGACGGGGGCGGGCGCCGGCGCCGGCTTCAACCTCAACCTGCCGATGCCGCACGGCGCGCCGGAGTCGGCGTTCTTCGAGCGGCTCGACGACGCGCTGCGCGCGCTCGCGCGGTTCGAGCCCGACGCGCTCGTGCTCGCGCTCGGCTTCGACATCTACAAGGACGACCCGCAATCGCAGGTCGCGGTCACGACCGACGGGTTCGGGCGGCTCGGCGGCGCGCTCGGCGCGCTCGGATTGCCGACGGTGATCGTGCAGGAAGGCGGCTATCACCTCGAGAGTCTCGATGCGAACGCGCGCGCGTTCTTCGGCGGGTTTGCCACGAGGCGCTGACCGGGCCGGCGGAATCGGACCGTACGCCGACAGTGAAAACGGCCGCATGTGAACTGCACCCCAAAGGTTGGACAACCCGCCTTTGGATGTTTTTCATGATGAACCGCTTGAATTTCCTGGACAGTGCCGAGCGTTAGTGTTCGGTCTTTCCGAACAGCCTGGACGTCAACCGTCCAGCTTCATGGGCCGGTTCAATGGCGCGGCCGTGAAAATGCGTGCGGAAAGGGGGCAGGCGGGGCGCGCCCGCGCTCACGAATTCGCGGCGGCCGGCGTGCGGCGGCGCTGCGTGACCTGCAGCATGACGAGCGCGAGTCCGGCGGCGGCGATCAGCGCGCCGACGAGCGGCACTGCCGCGTAGCCGAACCCGGCCGAGATCGCCGCACCGCCAGCGGCGGCGCCCAGCGCGTTGCCGAGGTTGAACGCGCCGATGTTGACGGCCGACGCGAGGCCCGGCGCTTCGTGGGCCGCGCGCATCACGCGCATCTGCAGCGGCGGCACGACCGCGAACGTCGCGATCCCCCAGACCAGCAGCGTGACGCCGGCGCCCGCATGCGTGGCGGCGAGCAGCGGGAACGCCGCCATCGTCGCGATCAGCAGTACCAGGAAGCCGATCAGCGTGCCGTCGAGCGAGCGATCGGCCAGCCGGCCGCCCGCAACGTTGCCGATCGAGAAGCCGACGCCGATCAGCACGAGCATCGCGGTCACGAAGCCGGGCGTTGCGCCCGTCAGGTGTTCGAGCGTCGGTGCGACGTACGTATAGAGCGTGAACATCGCGCCGGCGCCGAGCACGGTCGTCCCGAGCGCGCCGAGCACGACGGGCCGCGTCAGCACGGACAGTTCGGCGCGCAGGTCGGGCATCGTGCCGGCTTCGCCCTTCGGCAGCGCGGCGAACAGGCCGGCGATCGCGATCACGCCGAGGCCGGCCGTCGCCGCGAACGACATGCGCCAGCCGATGATGTGGCCGAGCCAGGTCGCGGCCGGCACGCCGCCGACGTTCGCGATCGTCAGGCCCATGAACATCGTCGCGACCGCGCTGGCCTGCTTGTCGCGCGGCACGAGGCTTGCCGCGACCACCGAGCCGAGCCCGAAGAACGCGCCGTGGTTGAGACTCGTCACGAGGCGCGCGAGCAGCAGCGTCGTGTAGTCGGGTGCGACCGCCGACAGCAGGTTGCCGATCGTGAAGATCGACATCAGCGCGATCAGCGCGGCGCGGCGCGACCAGCGCGCGAGCAGCAGCGTCATCAGCGGCGCGCCGACCATCACGCCGATCGCATACGCGCTGATCAGCATGCCGGCTTGCGGTATCGACACGTGCACGCCGTCGGCGATCACGGGCAGCAGACCCATCGGCGAGAACTCGGTCGTGCCGATGCCGAACGCGCCGGCGGCGAGTGCGAGCAGCGGCAGTGCGGCGCCGTCGCGGGACGGGGAGGAAGTCGTGGGGTTCACGCGGTGAGCTCCTGTAAGCGGGGAACGACGGCATGAGGCCGTTGAGGACAGCGTGAAGTGTGCCTGCATTACTTTTGCGGAAAAAGCCGCATTCGGGCGAAATTATCTTGATTTCATGTCAACAATGCAGCGTGCGGGCAACGTGCATGGCGTGGCCCGGCAGCCGTGCTTCGGCGGGAGAGGCGATCGCCGACGGCCGGCGTCGCGCAATGGCCGGAAAGCCTTTCACCGCCGGGCTCGACAGCAAAAAAGCCCCGACCACAGGGGGACCGTGGCCGGGGCGGAAACGCATCCTCTCTTTGGCACGAGGGGTGGGATGCGCGCGCAGTATATTTCGGGCCATGACGATTCGAATCGGCGTTAAACGACTGTTTTTGGTGTCAATTTGAAAATTGCGGTGTCGTGGCGTCGTCCGTCGGCGTTCCGAAAGATTTTTCGATGACGCGATGGTGTCGTTTAGTCCACAAAAACCGCAGAAACGCCGGGATCGCGGAAATGGGCATTCCGTCCGTCGGGGCGGCAACGTGCATCGTCCGAACGCGCGCCGATGCATCAGCATCCGCATTCATTCAGCCCGATTCGCCGGCCGCCGCGCGGACCGCCGCCAGGAAACGCGCGACGACGGGCGACGGCGCCGCCGCCGCGCCGTCGAACACGAACTCGATGTCGAAGCGGCTCGCGAGTTCGTCGAGCGCGACGAGCCGGACCGTGCGCGGGCAGGTCGGCGACGCGCTTTCCGGCACGAACGCGCAGCCCATCCCCGCCGCGACGAGGCCGATCAGCGTCGGGATGTCGCTGCCGACCTGCGCGATGCGCGGCGTGAAGCCGGCCTGCTGGCACTGGGTCATCAGGAACCGGTGGTGCGCGGCGGAGCGCTGCGCATCGAACCAGACGAACGGCTCGTCCGCGACGTCGGCCAGCGTGCGCGGCGCGACGAAGCGGCCGCCCGGCGGCGCGGGCATCGCCAGCACGAAGCGATCGCTCAACAGCCGTACGCCCGTCAGATGCGGCGCTTCGTCGCGACGCCACGCCATGATCCCGGCATCGAGCTGGCCGCGCATCAGCGCGTTCGCCTGCTCGGCCGACAGCATCGGCGCGATCGACAGTTTCACGTCCGGGCACGCATCGCGAAACGCCTTCAGGACATTCGCGACGACCGGCAACGGCAGGCAGTTCGGCAGCGCGCCGAGCCGCAGTTCGCCGAGCTGGCCGGCCGCGCTGCGCAACGCTCGCTCGCGGCTGTCCTGCAGCATGGCGAGCAGGCCGGTCGCATCGTGCAGGAAGCTCGTGCCGGCCGCGGTGAGCGTGACGCCCGTCGCGCGACGGATCAGCAGCGGCGTGCCGATCGCGTCCTCGAGCTCGCGGATCTGCCGCGACAGCGCGGGCTGCACGATACCGGCCGCGCGGGCGCCGGCCATCACGCTGCCGGCCTCGGCGACGGCGACGAAGTAGCGCAGGTGACGCAGCTCGATCTGGCGCATGCGGTGTCCGGTCGGTGAGTGGATATGCCTGCAAAGCATAGCAAACGCCATTCGATGGTATTGGAAAGCATGACGAGCGTGCCGTACGATGGCCGTCGTTGCCGCCTTCGCTCGTCGCGCGTCGCGTGCGTTTTCCTCCGTCCTCATTGCGTTCCGTCCCATGCCGCTTCATATCCCGACTCCCTATATCCGCTCGCCCATCGCGTCCCGTCGGCTCGGCAGGGCCATCCGGCTGAAGCTCGATGCGCTGCAGCCGTCAGGCTCGTTCAAGCTGCGCGGCATCGGCGCCGTCTGCGAAGCGCGCCATGCAGACGGGGCCCGGCGGTTCGTGTCGTCGTCGGGCGGCAACGCGGGCATCGCGGTCGCGTATTGCGGCCGCGAGCTTGGCGTGCCGGTGCGCGTCGTCGTGCCGGAAAGCACGTCGGCCCGAGCGCGCGAGCTGATCCGCGTCGAAGGCGCGGAACTCGTGGTGCACGGCGCGAGCTGGGCGGAGGCGAATGCGTTCGCGCAGTCGGCGCTCGGCGAGCACGACGCGTTCGTGCATCCGTTCGACGATCGCATCCTGTGGCAGGGGCACGCGACGATGATCGACGAGATGGCGGCGGCAGGCCCGAAGCCCGACGCGATCGTGCTCGCGGTCGGCGGCGGCGGTCTGCTGTGCGGCGTGCTCGAAGGGCTGGCGCGCAACGGCTGGCACGACGTGCCGGTCGTCGCGGCCGAGACGGAAGGCGCCGACTGCTATGCGCGCTCGCTCGCGCAGGGGCATCCGGTCGAACTGGCGGCCATCGCGAGCATCGCGACGACGCTCGGTGCGAAGCGGCCGTGCGACGCGGCAGTCGAATGGGCGACCCGCCACGCGATCCATCCGGTCGTCGTGTCCGATGCCGACGCGGTGGCCGCGTCGCTGCGGTTTCTCGACGAACACAGGATCGTCGTCGAGCCTGCGTGCGGCGCTGCGCTGGCCGCGCTGGAGCGGCCGGTGGCGGTGCTCGCGTCGGCAGCGGAGATCGCGGTGATCGTCTGCGGCGGCGTGACCACGACCGTCGAGCATTTGCAGACGCTGCGCGCGACGTTGCGGTAGGCGAGGGCGCCGGCAGACAGCGCAGTCGCGAGACGACGGGCCGCCTGCGATCGTCGTGTGGGGTGTACTGCGGGCTTGGACCGCGTGCAGCCAGCGGCGATGCGTCGGCGTTGTCCTTGTCATCCCCTCAATCTCGCGCGGCCATGCGCGGCCGGCGTACGGCCGCATGGGCATGAACGGTTTCGGGGATGACGCGGAAGGGGGGCGTACCGTCGCGCTACGGCGCATCCGCCCGGGCGCGACGATACGGGAGCGCGATCAGTGCGCGGTTGG
This sequence comes from Burkholderia sp. ABCPW 11, assembly GCF_001523445.1. NCBI lineage: Bacteria > Pseudomonadati > Pseudomonadota > Betaproteobacteria > Burkholderiales > Burkholderiaceae > Burkholderia > Burkholderia sp. ABCPW 11. The sequence continues at coordinate 91,667 of NZ_LOVM01000041.1, forward strand.
CGCGCTCGCGCCGGACGACGCGGACGACGCGACCGGATCGGCGGCAGCCGGCGCAGGCGATGCGCTCGACGGCGCCGATGCCGACGCGGGTGCCGATGCTGCCGACGAAGGCGCGGGCGCGGCCGACGACGGAGCGGCGTTGGTCGGCGCTGCCGGACGTGGAGCAGACGCGGGCGCGGAAGCCGGTGCGGCCGTCGAACCGGAAGTCGACGAAGGGGCCGGCGCGGTTGCCGGACCGGAAGCCGGCACAGGCGCCGACGCGGGAGCAGGCACCGACGCAGGCGCCGGACCGGCCGCCGAAGCGGGCGCAGGTGCGGACGCCGCTGCGGGCGCCGCTCCCGAAGCCGGCACGGACCCGGACGCCGCCGCCGGCGCGGCAGCGCGCGTTGCAGGCGCCGCGACGGCCGATGCCGCCGACGGCACGGCATTCGCGCCCGACCCCGGCGCGACGCCCGGCGCCGAAAGCGGCACCGGCGCCGCGGGCGGCGTCGGCACGACTGGCGTCGTCATCTTCATCGGCTCGCCTTGCGGTGTCGGCGCGGGCTCGGGCAGCGGCGCGACGGGCTCCTTCTCGGCGGCTTTCACGGTCGCGCGGTCGCGGCGCGCCGGGTCGATCTTCAGGAAATGGTCGACGAGATTGAAGAAGCGCTCGTAGAACACGCCGGCGGGAATCGTCTCGCTCGCGGTCTTGACGAGCGCATCGTCGCTCGACCCGATCGGCAGCGACAGCGAACCGAACACGCTGAGGCCGACGCTGGCCGACGTATTCGATTTCTTCAGCGTATAGCGGTCCTGCACCGCGTTCACGTACGCGATGCTCGACGAGCCGTCCGCATTCGCATCCGCGCACACGACGTGAAACTCGATCACGACGTGCATGTCGTTGCTCGGCTGGAAATTCTTGCTGCCGTCGACGGCGTCGTTGCGCGACGACGACACCACGTAGCCCTGGCTCAGCAGTGCGCGCCGCGCGGCCTCGCAGGCCGCGTCGGATTTCGAGTGGAACGTATGCGCATACGGGCTGCTGGTCGCGTCGAACTGTTCCTGCTGGTAGATCGGCTTGGGCGGCGACGAGCATGCCGCCAGCACGGTCGCGGCCGCGAGCGCGCACGAAACGGAAAACAGGCGAAATCGGTTGTGCATGGCGTCTTTCAGAAGGCTCGGCGAGAGGCGGCGCAAGGGTGGTGCCCGGATGGGCGTGCACACACGTCTCGTGTGGCCGGGGCGACATTATAGTTTCGTTTGATGTCGCGCTCGCTTCAGACGGCCGGCGCGCCGTGCGCCGCGGCCAGCAATCGCGACGTCAGCGGGTGATGTTCACCGCGCCGCGAGCGGATCGCGTGGATTTCCTCGGTCACGTCGCCCGCCCGGCCGAGCCGCCTGAGCCCGCGCAACAGCGACGCATCGTTCGCGCCGAGTTCGCTCAGCGGAAACACGCCGAGGCCGCGCGCCGCGAACACGGCCATCAGCGCGCTGTCCTCGAATTCCCCGGCCACCCGCGGCACGATCCGCTCGCTTTCCAGCCACAGGTCGAGACGCGTGCGCAATGCCGAATGCGCGGTCGGCAGCAGCACCGGCAGGCCGGCCAGGCACTGCGGAAAGCGCTGCCGGGCGGCCGGCGTGACGAGCGCCGCAGGCCCGTACCAGTCGACCGGCGACGCGACGAGGCGCTCGCTCGTCACGCGCAGGTTCGATCCGGACGGCGCGCCTTGACCGGCCAGCACGAGATCCAGATGATGCAGCGCGAGTTCCGCGAGCAGCGCGTCGTGCTCGCCCTCGTGGCACAGCAGCCGCAGTGTGGGCGTGTCGAGCACCGGGGCCAGGATCGCGTGCGCGGCGAGCTTGGAGATGCCGTCCGCGAGGCCGACCGCGAGCCGCACGGTCGGCTGGCTGGCCGCCGCGCGCACGTCGTCGGGAATCAGCCGGCCCATCTCGAAGATGACCTCCGCGCGCGCGAAGGCGGCTTGCCCCGCGTCGGTCATCGCGACGCCGCGCCCGGCCGGCCGCAGCAACTGGTGCCCGAGCGATTTCTCCAGTTCGCGCACCTGCGCGCTGATCGTCTGCACGGCCATGTCCAGTCGGGCGGCCGCACGCGCGAAGCCGCCTTCCTTCACGACGACCCAGAAATAGTACAGATGTCGAAAATTCAGCATCGGAGCAGGATATATCGTAAAAACCGAACCTGAAGTCAGATTCTCTCTGATTTTTCCGAAGTGTGGGGCGGCATATCATCGGGTTTTCCACTTTCGTATCGGCCCATCCCATGGACTACCTGCTGACGCTTGCCACCGACCCCGCCGTCTGGGCCGCGCTCCTGACGCTCGTCGTGATGGAAGTCGTGCTCGGCATCGACAACCTGATCTTCATCTCGATCCTCAGCAACAAGCTGCCCGAGGCGCAGCGCGCGCGTACCCAGCGCCTCGGCATCGCGCTCGCGCTGGTGATGCGCCTCGCGTTGCTCGGCAGCGTCGCGTGGATCGCGAGCCTGACCGAACCCGTGTTCACGCTGTTCGACCATGCGTTCTCGTGGCGCGACATGATCCTGCTGTCGGGCGGCCTGTTCCTCGTGTGGAAGGCGACCACCGAGATCCATCACCACGTGTCGCACGATGGTAACGGCGCGGGCGGGGCCGTCGGTGCGGCCGGCCTGACGGTGTGGGCCGCGATCGGCCAGATCGTGATGCTCGACATCGTGTTCTCGATCGACAGCATCGTGACCGCGATCGGCATGACCGAGCACGTCCCGATCATGTTCGTCGCTGTGATCGTCGCCGTCGCCGTGATGCTGTTCGCCGCGCAGCCGCTCGCCCGCTTCATCGACCGCAACCCGACGATCGTGATGCTCGCGCTGTCGTTCCTGGTCGTGATCGGCATGACGCTGATCGCCGAAGGATTCGGTTCGCACGTGCCGAAGGGGTACATCTATGCGGCGATGGCGTTCTCGGCGTTCGTCGAGGGCATGAACATGCTGGCGCGGCGCGCGAAGGCGAAGCGGGCGGCGCACGTGGCGCGCGACTGACGCGGCATGCGTGACGCCGGCCGCCGCGGCGGCCGGCTCGCGCACCTCATACGGAATCCGAATGAGATTCGAACGGAAAGGAGAAATGCGATGAAATGTCCTGTCTGCAAGACGCCCGACCTGCTGATGGCCGAGCGCCAGTCGATCGAGATCGACTACTGTCCGACCTGTCGCGGCGTGTGGCTCGATCGCGGCGAACTCGACAAGCTGATCGCCCGCGAAACCGGTGACGCGCCGGCTCGCCGCGACGCCGCGCCGGCGCAACGCGATGCGCACGCGCAGCACGGCCGCGACGACGGCTGGGGGCGCGACGGCCGCTCGCACGACGAGCGATACCGGCACGACGGCCGGCGTCGCAAGAAGTCGGTGTTCGACCTGTTCGATTTCGATTGAATCTGCCGTCCGCGCGCCTGAATGCGCGCGGCCCGATGCAATGAAGCCCCGCCCGGCATCGCGCCGGTGCGGGGCTTTTTCACGCGCGTCGCGTCAGGACACGCATCGACCTTTACGCATTGCCGGCCGTCACGTCGATGCGGCGCGGACGCGTTTCCTCGCGGCGCGGAATCGTCAGCGTCAGCACGCCGTCGCGCAGGTTCGCGTCGATCCGCGACGTGTCGAGATCGGCGCTCAGCACGAAGGATCGCGCATAGCGCGTCGCGCGCATTTCCGCGTGCCGTACGCGCAGCTCGGCCGGCGCATCGATGTGCGTCGCGGCTTCGATCGTCAGCGTGTTGTCGTGCACCTTCACGTCGAGGTTCTCGCGCGGCACGCCGGGCAGGTCGGCCCGCAGCGTGACGCCGCGCGGATCCTCGGCGATGTCGACGGATGGGGCGATCGCGGGCCGGCGGGCGGCTTCGGCGGCGGCAGCGTGAACGGTGCCCGGGTGGCGTTCGGCCAGAGTCGGATTCATGTTCATGTCGGTATCCTGAAGGTTACTGAATGGTGATCGCACGCGGCTTCGATGCTTCGCGCCGGCCGACGCGAATCAGCAGGCAGCCGTTTTCGTAGCGGGCGCTGACCTGGTCGGGGTCCGCATCGCGCGGCAGTTCGACCACGCGGCGGAACGCGCCGTGAAAGCGCTCCTGCGCATACGTGCGCACGTCGTCGCCTTCGGTGCGCGGCGCCGGTTTGCGCTCGCCGCTGATCGTCAGCAGATCCTTGTCGATCGATACGTCGAAGTCGGCCGCGGCCATGCCGGGCGCGAATGCGACGATCTCGATCGCATCGTCGGTGGCGCCGACGTTGAGTGCGGGAAAGGCGCCGGGGCGCACCGCGCGGATGCCGGACGGGCGCTCGCCGAGCAGGCTCGCCATCTGCCGTTGCACACGGGCGAATTCGTCGAACAGGTCGTTGCCGAAATGGATACCGCTCATGTTGGTCCTCCTGAACAGGGAACGCGGGAGACGTGACGGCGCGACGCCTGCGGCGGGCGCGACGGGTGGCTCCACTGGATCGATACGGGGGCGGTGCGTTGCATGAGGCACTGCCCGACGACGCTTAATTAGTGGCCGCCGTCGCGCATTTCAAGAGGGATTGCGCGATCTGCGCCGACGCGTGCGCGCGGGATTCGATGCGACAATCGGCGCGGCATATCCGCAGACCAACCACACGGGACAACCATGGACATTCGACGTATCGCGATCGTCGGCGCCGGCGTGATCGGCGCGAGCTGGGCCGCTTTCTACCTGACGCAGGGTTTCGACGTCGTCGCGACCGACCCGGCCCCGCAGGCCGATGCGCGGCTGCGCGACGCGCTGGCCGCGTTTCTCGGCGAGCGGGCCGCCGAACTTGCCGCGCGGCTGTCGTTCGACGCGGATCTCGTGCGTGCGCTGGACGGCGTCGACTTCGTGCAGGAGAGCGGCCCCGAGCGACTCGACCTGAAGCGCGCGCTCTATCGTCAGATGGACGACGTGCTGCCCGCGCACGTGCCGATCGCGTCGAGCTCGTCGGGCCTGAAGATGTCCGATATCCAGACCGCGTGCGCGAAGCACCCGGAACGCTGCCTGATCGCGCATCCGTTCAATCCGCCGCACCTGATCCCGCTCGTCGAGCTGGTCGGCGGCGATGCGACCGGCCAGGACGTGATCGCGCGCGTGAAGCATTTCTACGACGGGCTCGGCAAGCAGACGATCGTCCTGAACAAGGAGATGACCGGCCACGTCGCGAATCGGCTCGCGGCCGCGCTGTTTCGCGAGGTGTATCACCTCGTCGGCGAAGGCGTCGTGAGCGTCGCCGACGCGGACAAGGCTGTCGCGTGGGGCCCCGGCCTGCGCTGGGGGCTGATGGGGCAGTGCCTGACCTATCACCTCGGCGGCGGCGCGGGCGGGATCGCGCACTTTCTCGAACACCTGTCGGGGCCGATCGCGAGCTGGTGGGACGACCTCGGCACGCCTTCGTTCGATCCGGAAGTCGATCGCAAACTGAATGACGCGCTGCGCGCGATCCAGGGCGAGCGCTCGATGCAGGAGCTGGCGGCGGAGCGCGACCGGTTGCTCGTCGAGCTGATCGACGCGCGGCGCCGCAGCTTCCTGCCCTGATCCCGATTGAATTGCGCGCGGCGGCGGCGCCGGTCACTGCTGCGACGCCGCCTGAGGCGCGGGCGGCACATGGGCCAGCCACGCGGGGCTCGCGGCCTGCACGAGTTCGCGGTTGCGCGCGCGGGTCGCGGCGTCCGGCGGGTAGTTGCCGTCGTTCGTCGGCAGTTCGCCGTCGAGATAGGCCTGCTTGAGCTGGTCGACGACTTCCGCGCGCGTCAGGCCCGGAGCGGGAGCCGACGCGTCGGTCTGGGCAAAGGCTGGGGACAGCAGCGCGGCTGCGGCGGTCGCGACGGCGAATCGCAGGACGGTCTTCATGGCGGGCTCCGATCAAGGGGACGGGGTACCGGAGGCGCGCGGCGATGTGCGGTGCGCCTCCGATGGGTCCCATTGTCGCGAGCGGGTGCTGCGCGGACGATGACGCGTGCCGGGCAAAGCTGTCAGGTGCGGGCGCGACCGCGCACGGCGCCGTTACAGCTCGGCCGCCGCCGCGATCAGCGTGGCTTCCAGCGCGAGCGTCGAGCGCGACGCGGCCGCCGGGCGATCGATCACGTATTCGAGTTCGCCGAGTTCCGGCAGTCCCGCCTCGAGCCGTGCGAGCCCGGCCGGGATCACGTAGCCGGCGAACGCACTGACGCCGAGCCCCGCGCTCGCGGCCGCCCGCAACACCGCGATGCTGCTGCTCACGACGGCGATCCGGTACGGGCGCCCGACGGCTTCGAGCGATTCCAGCACGCGGCGGCGCGACACGCTCGGCTCCGGATGCATCGCGAGCGGCAGCACGGCTTCGTGGCCGGTGATCCGCGAATCGGGGCCGGTGCACCAGTACAGCGGTTCGCTGCGGATCACGCGGCCGCGCCGGCTGCCGGCGATGCGTTTCGCGAACACGAGATCGTGCCGGCCTTCGTCGAGCGCGTCGAACAGGTCGCCCGACAGCCCGGTCGAAATCGCGAGTTCGACGTCCGGGTTGCGCTGCACGAAGCTCGCGAGCGCGGCCGTCAGGTGCGCCGACGCGAAATCCTCCGACATCGCGAGCCGCACCTTGCCCGACAGCGGCGGCCCGCATACCGACGTGACGGCCTCGTCCATCAGTTCGAGGATGCGCACCGCGTAGCGGAACAGCGCGTCGCCGTGCTGCGACAGGTGCACGTTGCGCGTGTCGCGCTCGAACAGCGGCCGGTCGAGCAGCTCCTCGAGGCGGCGGATATGCTGGCTGACGGTCGACTGCGACAGGTTCACGCGCTCGGACGCGGCGGTGAAGCTGCCGGACTGGGCGACGGCGACGAAGCTGCGCAGCAACTCGGGCGGTAACGGACGCATTGCTAAATCCACTGAATCGGTTTCGACAACTTCATAAATGGCCGGATTTTGCGGCGCTAGTATCGGATCACGCGCCAGTGCGGCCTCTGCGCAGGGGGCACCGGACGCGTAGCCCGTGTCGCGCCGCCGGCTGCATCGGTCAGTCTAAGCCATCCGGCGTCCGGCCCGAACCCGCATCATCCCATCGACCCCGAGAACGCGCTCGCACGACGAGCCGCCGGGCCGCGGCGCCCCGCCGCAGGAGACAAACAGTCCGCCCGGGATCGGCGTGCGGGCCTGGCTCCCGCACGCGTCAGGCGCCCGTCACGAAGAGACTGGAGACGACTCATGATCATCTACGGAACCGCGCTGCTGGCGTTCTGCCACCTGGCCGGACTGTTTCTCGGCGACCTGCTCGGCGCAGCCATCGGCGTGAAGACCAACGTCGGCGGCGTCGGCATCGCGATGCTGCTGCTGATCTGCCTGCGCCTGTGGCTGCACCGGCGCGGCTGGCTGCCGAAGGAGACCGAGGCCGGCGTCGGTTTCTGGGGCGCGATGTACATCCCGGTCGTCGTCGCGATGGCCGCGAACCAGAACGTCGTCGCCGCGCTCAAGGGCGGCCCGGTCGCGCTGCTGGCCGCCGTCGGCGCGGTCGCGATCTGCGCATGCTGCATCGCGGTACTGGCGCGCATGGGGCGCGACGACACGGCCTTCGCGGGCGTGCCGCAATTCGAAGAACAGTAACGGAGGCCGCCATGCTGCAGATGCTCGAAAAAACCGTCGCCCACAACGGGCTCGTCGCGTCGTTCGCGCTGGTCGGCCTGATCATGTGGCTGTCGTCGATCGCATCGCGCAAGCTCACGTTCGGCCGCGTGCACGGCTCGGCGATCGCGATCGTCATCGGTCTCGTGCTCGCGTACGTCGGCGGCGCATTCACCGGCGGCGAGAAGGGATTGGCCGACGTCAAGCTGTTCGCCGGCATCGGCCTGATGGGCGGCGCGATGCTGCGCGATTTCGCGATCGTCGCGACCGCGTTCGAAGTGCAGCCGGCCGAGGCGCGCAAGGCCGGGCTCGTCGGCGTCGTGTCGCTGCTGCTCGGCACCGTGCTGCCGTTCATCGTCGGCGCGTGCGTCGCGCGCGCGTTCGGCTATACCGATGCGGTCAGCATGACGACCATCGGCGCGGGCGCCGTCACCTACATCGTCGGGCCCGTCACGGGTGCGGCGATCGGCGCGAGCTCCGACGTGATCGCGCTCAGCATCGCGACGGGGCTCGTCAAGGCGATCATCGTGATGGTCGGCACGCCGGTTGCGGCCAACTTCATGGGCCTGAAGACGCCGCGCTCCGCGATGATCTTCGGCGGGCTGGCCGGCACCGTCAGCGGCGTGAGTGCGGGGCTCGCCGCGACCGACCGCCGGCTCGTTCCGTACGGCGCGCTGGTCGCGACGTTCCATACCGGCGTCGGCTGCCTGCTCGGGCCTTCGCTGCTGTTCTTCACGACGCGCGCGCTGGTCGGTGCCTAGGGCCTGTTCACGCTAATAACGGGCTTGCGCTGGCTCCCAGAAGGGCCGAGCGCAAGGATTGCGACGAAGCGAATACTCGACGTATTCGCGAGGAGCATGACGCGGCGCTCGGCCCTTCTGGGGGCCAGCCCCACGAACGAATTTTTTCCAAACAGGGGAACGTGCCTTTCCGCCCGCATGGCGGCGTCGTTCGTCGTTGCAATAACTACGGCTATTGCGCCTCCTTTCTCCTTGCCCTGCGGGCGGAAAGGCACGTTCGCAAGCCCGTTATTAGCGTGAACAGGCCCTAGGGCGATGGATGCGACCCGCGCGCGGGCCGCATCCATCGCGGCGTCCTCTGAGTCGCATTCTGCAACATCATCAATCGGCGGCGGCGCCAGGCTTAGAATGCCGCTGAACCATCGAAGCGGAGAACTGTTCATGACGGGATGGAATCACGCGCGGCAGGCGCGCGATGCACGCCTCGCGGCCGGCGCGGCCTACGCGCACGGCAAGCGGGTCGATGCGCGCGACACCGTCGCGTTGCTCGAAGCGGTGCTGCGGCCCGGCGACCGCGTCTGCCTCGAAGGCGACAACCAGAAGCAGGCCGACCTGCTCGCCACCGCGCTCGCCAACGTCGACAGCGCGAAGATCCACGACCTGCACATGGTGCAGTCGGGCGTCGTGCTGCCCGAGCATCTCGACGTGTTCGAGCGCGGGATCGCGAAGCGTCTCGACTTCGCGTATTCGGGCCCGCAGTCGCAGCGCATTGCGAAGCTGCTGTTCGGCGGCAAGATCGCGCTCGGCGCGGTGCATACCTACCTCGAACTGTTCGCCCGCTACTTCATCGACCTCACGCCGCAGGTCGCGCTGATCGCGGCCGTGAGCGCCGACGCCGACGGCAACCTGTACACCGGCCCGAACACGGAGGACACGCCGACCGTCGTCGAGGCCACCGCGTTCAAGGACGGCATCGTGATCGCGCAGGTCGACCGCATCGTCGACAAGGTGCCGCGCGTCGACATCCCGGGCGATCGCGTGCATTTCGTCGTCGAGGCCGGCCGGCCGTTCTACGTCGAGCCGCTGTTTACGCGCGATCCGGCCGCGATCACCGAAACGCAGATCCTGACCGCGATGCTCGCGATCAAGGGCATCTACGAGCCGTACGGCATTCGCCGCCTGAATCACGGGATCGGCTTCAACACGGCCGCGATCGAGCTGCTGCTGCCGACCTACGGCGAGAAGCTCGGGCTGAAGGGCAAGGTCTGCACGCACTGGGCGCTCAATCCGCACCCGACGCTGATTCCCGCGATCGAATCGGGTTGGGTCGAGCAGATCCACTGCTTCGGCTCCGAAGTCGGGATGGACGACTACATCCGTGCGCGCTCCGACGTGTGGTTCACGGGCCCCGACGGATCGCTGCGCTCGAACCGCGCGTTCTGCCAGACGGCCGGCCTCTATGCATGCGACATGTTCATCGGCTCGACGTTGCAGATCGACCTGGCAGGCCATTCGTCGACGGTCACGGCCGAGCGGATCGCCGGCTTCGGCGGCGCGCCGAACATGGGCAGCGACGCGCGCGGCCGCCGCCATCCGAGCGAGCCGTGGCTGAAGGCCGGCGCGCAAGCCGACCCCGACACGCCGGCCGCGCTGCGGCGTGGCCGCAAGCTGGTCGTGCAGATCGGCGAGACGTTCGGCGACAAGAACGTGCCGATGTTCGTCGAGAAGCTCGACGCGCTGAAGCTCGCCGACAAGCTGCAGCTCGACCTCGCGCCGATCATGGTGTATGGCGACGACGTCACGCACATCGTCACCGAGGAAGGGATCGCGAACCTGCTGATGTGCCGCGACAAGGACGAACGCGAGCACGCGATCCGCGGCGTAGCCGGCTATACGGACGTCGGCCGCGGCCGCGACCGGAAGCTGGTCGAACGGCTGCGCGAGCGCGGCGTGATCCGTCGCCCGGAAGATCTCGGCATCGATCCGCTCGACGCCGACCGCCGCTGGCTTGCCGCGCGTTCGATCAAGGATCTCGTGCACTGGTCGGGCGGGCTCTATGCGCCGCCGGCCCGGTTCCGCAACTGGTGAGGAAGAGGGCATGGAACAGTTGAACTATCGCTTCACCGCGCGCGAACGCGCGAAGGGCGAGCAGGCCGCGGCGCTCGTCGGCGTGGTCGCGTCCGGCAACCTCGAAGTGCTGGTCGAGCGCGTGCTGCCCGGCAACGAATGCGAGATCGACATCCGCACCGCGGCCGTCGGTTTCGGCGCGGTCTGGCAGGCGGTCGTGTCGGATTTCGTCGAACGGCGCACGCCGGGCGGCCTGAGGCTGTCGATCAACGACGGCGGCGCGCGCCCCGACATGGTGTCGCTGCGGCTCGCGCAGGCCGTGCGCGCGATCGAGGGAGACGCATGATGAGCGACGTGATTCACGACGCGCCGGCGTTCGTCGCGAACGCGGCGAGCTGGTACGAAGCGTCGGCGCGGCAGCGTATCGACGGGCTGCTCGACGCAGGCAGCTTCGGCGAATTCCTGGGGCCGGCCGAGCGCGTGACGAGCCCGCACCTGCCGCTGTTCGATCTGCCGCAGCAGTTCGACGACGGGATGGTGGTCGGCCACGGCCGGCTCGACGGCCGGCCGGTGTTGGTCGCCGCGCAGGAGGGCCGCTTCATGGGCGGTGCGTTCGGCGAAGTGCACGGCGCGAAGCTCGTCGGGTTGCTGCGCGCCGCGCGCGAAGTCGGCAAGCCGGTGCTGATCCTGTTCGATACGGGCGGCGTGCGGCTGCAGGAAGCGAACGCGGGCGAGCTCGCGATCGCCGAGATCATGCGCGCGCTCGTCGAAGCGCGTGCGGCCGGCGTGCCCGTGATCGGGCTGATCGGCGGGCGGGCGGGCTGCTACGGCGGCGGCGGGTTGCTCGCCGCGTGCTGTTCGGCGCTCGCGGTGTCCGAGCAGGGGCGCATCAGCGTGTCGGGCCCCGAAGTGATCGAGACCAATCGCGGCGTCGAGGAATTCGATTCGAAGGATCGCGCGCTGATCTGGCGCACGATGGGCGGCAAGCACCGGCGGCTGATCGGCGGCGCCGATCGTTACGTGGCCGATACGCCGGACGCGTTCCGCGCGGCCGCGCTCGAGCTGATCGACCGGGCGCCGGCGTTCGATGCGGCGATGCTGCGCGCGGAGCAGGCGCGCCTCGAAGCGCGGGTCGAGCGGTTCGGCGCCTGCCAGGATGCGCTCGACGTGTGGCGCATGCTCGGCGCGGATCGGCCGGAAGCGATTCCCGGCATGCCCGACGACGAATTCGCCACGCTCGCCGACCAGTTACAGGAGCAGAAATGAAACGACCCCCACGCTCACTTCGTTCGCTGCCCCCCGAGGGGGCGCCTGCCTCCGTTGGCGCGGCTCGGCGGGAGGTAGCATGACGCTCGATGAAGTACTGAACGCGCTGTTTCCCGCGGGCCATGCGATTGCGCGCAACGGCGGCTTGCTGACGGGCCACGCGGAACTGGCCGGCGTGCGCGTCGACGTGATCGGCGTTGCCGAGCGCTTGCCGTTCGGCATCGACGAGGCGCTGACGCTCGCGTCGCACGTGCTCGATACGGTCGCGCGCGGCGGCGACACGCCGATTCTCGTGCTGGTCGACAGCGACAGCCAGCGGATGAGCAAGCGCGACGAATTGCTCGGCCTGAACGAAGGGCTGTCGCATCTCGCGAAGTGCCTGATGCACGCGGATCTCGCCGGGCACCGGACGATCGGCGTGCTGTACGGCCACACGGCCGCCGGCGCGTTCATCGCGACCGCGCTCGCGACGCGCACGCTGCTCGCCGTGCCGGGCGCCGAGCCGGAGGTGATGGATTTGCCGTCGATGTCGCGCGTGACCAAGCTGCCGATCGACGTGCTGAAGGAGATGGCGCGTTCGACACCGGTGTTCGCGCCGGGGCTCGACAATCTCGTGAAGATGGGCGCCGTCGACGCCGTGCTCGATCCGTCCCGCGCGCTCGACGCGCAGGTCGGCGAATGGCTCGGCAAGCCGGCCGAGCGCATCGACCGGCGCGCGGCGCGCGGCCGGCCGGTCGCGACCGACGTCGCCGCCCGCGTCGAGGCACTCGCGCGTGCCGCCCGCTGAGCTGCCGCTGCGCCGCCACACGTTGGTCACGCTGACGGCGGCCGGGTGGGGCGCGGCATTCGCCCGCGACCCCGCGCTCGCGGGCGACCCGCTCGTTCGCGCATGGGCCGCACGCGGCTGGCCGCTGATCGTGCGTCGCGCGTCGCCGGATGAAGCCGATGCCGGCCGCGTGCCGCTCGGTCTGCCGCTGCCGCCGTCGGCGGGCAAGCGGCGCATCGCGCTGAACGTGGCCGCCGATGCGCTCGCGACGGTCGGTCCGCTGCCGACGTTGACGGACGTGCGCGCCGCCGCGCCCGCCGCATGGCAGGCGCCGTTGCGCGATCTCGATGCGCTCGGCGCGCGCTGCGGCGTGCAGGGCCGCGTGTTCGGCAGCCTCGCATGGCAGGCGCTGACGGGGGAGCCTTACCTGAGCGCCTCATCCGATCTCGACATCGTATTCCCGCTGCCCGATCCCGCATCGCTCGCGCCGTTGCTCGACGGTCTCGCGGCGATCGACGCGCGCGCGCCGATGCGCATCGACGGCGAACTGCTGCGCGACGACGGCGCGGGCGTCAACTGGCGCGAACTGCACGCGCGGTTGCCCGAAGTCGCGGTGAAGACCGCGCTGGCCGTCGAGCTGATGCGCGCCGATGTATTCGCCGGAGGCACGCGATGAGCGCACGGGGTGCCTGCCGCCTGGCGGCGCCGTCCGATGCCGAGCGCATCGCCGCGCTGGCCGAGCGCAGCCTCGTGCTCGAGATCGAGACCTATCCGAAGCCGGGCCTCGTCAGTCACGTCGACACCGGCAGTCACGCGGACATGGACGCGGCGACGTTCGCGCGCAGCGCGGCCGTGCTGCGGCCGTATTTCGCGGAACTCGCCGACGCGGGCGCGCGCGACGCGGACATCGCCGTGCTGCGCAAGATCGGCCTGCGTGCCGAACACGCGATGCTCGCCGCGACCGGCGGCGTCAACACGCATCGCGGCGCGATCTTCGGGCTCGGGCTGCTGTGCGCGGCCGCCGGCCGGCGCGCGCGGCCGGACGCGATGCCGGACGGCACCACGCTGGGTGCGTTCGTGGCCGGCCGCTGGGGCGCCGAGATCCTCGGCGGCCCGCGCTTGCCGGACAGCCATGGCGAGCGCGCCAGCCGCCGCTACGGTGTCGGCGGAGCGCGTCGCGAGGCGGCCGAGGGCTTCCCGTCCGTGTACGCGGTCGGGCTGCCCGCGCTGCGCCGCGCACGGCGCGACCTGCCGGACGATCCGGAAGCCGCGCGGGTCGCCGCGTGCTTCGCGCTGATCGCCGTGCTCGACGACACGAATCTTCTGCATCGGGGCGGGCAGGGCGGCCTCGATTTCGCCCGCGCGACCGCCCGCGCGTTCGTCGCGCGCGGCGGCGTGCGGGCGCGCGACTGGCGGCTGCGCGCGGCGGCCGCGCATCGTGCGTTCGTCGCGCGCCGGCTGAGCCCGGGCGGCGCGGCCGACCTGCTCGCGATGAGCGTATTCGTCGATGCGCTCGAAGCCGAAGGGGACGCGCGATGACGCTGGCCATCCTGGGCTCGGGGCAGGGCGCGCAACGCGCCGACATGTTCGACCTGACCGGTTCGGCGCCGCAGGCCGACGCACTGTTCGTGCATGCGGGGCGCCTGCTCGGCGACGATCCACGTGCGTGGGTCCGGCAAGCCGGACCCGACGCGCTGTCGGAAAACCGCGCTGCTCAGATTCTCTGCACGGTCCAGGCGCTCGCGGCGGCGGCGCTGCTCGATGCGGTGTGGCCGCGCCGGCGCTGCGTCGCGGGCTACAGCGTCGGCGAGGTCGGCTCGTGGAGCGTCGCGGGGATGATCGACCCGCGCGATGCGCTCGATCTGGCCGCCGCGCGGGCCCGCGAGATGGATGCCGCGAGCGGCGGCGACGAGCGGATGGTGTTCGTGCGCGGTCTGACGCGCCCGCAACTCGCGCAGATGTGCGACGGTCGCGACGCGGCCATCGCGATCGCGAATCCCGGCGATGCGTTCGTGGTCGCGGGGCGGCGCGCCGACGTCGATGCCGTGGCCGACGATGCGACCCGTGCCGGCGCGCTGCGCGTGGCGCCCGTCTGCGTGCGGATCGCATCGCACACACGCCGGCTCGCGGCTGCCGTACCCGCATTCCGCGCGACGCTGGCCGCGACGCCCGTGCGCCGGCCGGTGCCCGGCACGCGGCTGTTTTCGGGGATCGACGGCGCATCGGTGCTCGATGTCGACGCGGGCCTCGACAAGCTCGCGCGGCAGATCGCCGAGCCGGTCGAGTGGGCGGCCTGTCTCGCCGCGTGCGTGGAGGCCGGCGCAACCGCGTTTCTCGAACTCGGCCCCGGACGCGCGCTGGCCGAGATGGCCGCCGGCGCGTATCCCGCGCTGCCGGCACGCAGCCTCGCGGATTTCCGTTCCGTCGAAGGCGTGACGAGCTGGCTCGCGCGCGTCGCGGCCGGCTGATCGGCGGGTTGAAACCCGGCTGAAACCCGCCGCCGGGCACCTGTTTCGCACCGTGTGTTGCGCCGGCGCAGCAGCGTCGCAGCCGCCCCTTGCCACGCGAATTGGCGTCGCTACAATGGCGCCCGCCATGAGACCAGCCGCCTTCTTTCTCGCCGCGTTCTGTTGCGCGACGAGCGTCCACGCCAGCCACATTCCGTCCGACGCCGCATCGGTCGGCACGTACTTTTCGTATGACAGCGCGGCGGCCGACGCGACCGTCGATCTGATCGAACAGGCGCAGCGCCGCGTGCTGCTGGCCGGCTATACGCAGGTGCCGCCGGCTGTCGCGAGCGCGCTGCGCTCGGCCCGCGCGCGCGGGATCGAAGTGCGCGTCGTGCTGGTGCGCCCGCCGCGTGCAGGCCGGTACAGCGGCGCCGGCTATCTGAAATCCGCGGGCATCGACGTCGCGATCGATTCCCGGCACGGCGGCCCCGCGTCGCGTTTCGCGATCGTCGACGACAGCGTCGCGTTGACGACCCTGTCCGACGGTGCGGCCGAGCACGCCGACACGGTGAACGTGTTCCGGCGCGCGCCCGAACTCGCACAGTCCTACGCGCAGTCGTTCTGGCGGCTGTACCGGCAGGCCGGCGGCCTCTGACCCTTTCCGCGGCGCATCGCGCGCCGGTATGACCCTGCTTGCATCGGCGCGAGCGATGAGCCATCCTCGTTGACAGGCGCCGGCGCAGGTTGTGCGCACCCGGCGCAACGGCAGGGAGTCGATCGTGACCGAAAGCAGTTTTGCCGATCGCGCCGATGCCGGCCGCCAACTGGCGGACGCGTTGCGCGAATACGCGGGGCGAAGCGATGTGGTCGTGCTCGCGTTACCGCGCGGCGGCGTGCCTGTCGCGTATCCGGTCGCGTGCGCGCTGCACGCGCCGCTCGACGTGCTGGTCGTGCGCAAGCTCGGCGTGCCGTCCGACCCCGAGTTCGCGATGGGCGCGATCGCGACGGGCGGCGCGACCCATCTGCAACGTTCGGTGATCCGCGCGATGGACGTATCCGATACGCAACTCGCCGACGTGATCGCGCGCGAGACGGCCGAACTGCAGCGCCGCGAAGCGCTGTATCGCGGCGCGGTGCCGCCGCAGGCGGTGGACGGATGCATCGCGATCGTCGTCGACGACGGCGTCGCGACCGGCGCGTCGATGCGCGTCGCGCTGCAGGCGCTGCGCGAGCGCCACCCGGCGCGCATCGTCGCGGCGGTGCCGGTCGCACCGGCGGGTGCGGCGCACGCGTTCGACGGCCTGGCCGACGCGTTCGTCACGGTGTCGCAGCCGCTGCGGTTCTTCGGGATCAGCCAGTTCTACGCGCGATTCGAGCAGACGAGCGACGACGAGGTGCGCGCGCTGCTCGACGCGGCGCGCCCCTGACGCGGCGTCACGTCCGACGGCTCCGGCGCGCTCGGCCGGCTTCCGCCAGCGCGAACACGCGCTGCAGCGCCGGATGGACGTTGCCGTGCCAGCGTGGCCCCGTAAACAGCCCGTAGTGATCGCAATCGTCGATGTCGACGCGATGACGCTCGTCGGCCGACAGGCCGCTGCACAGGCCGAGCGCCGCATGCGTCTGCCCGGCGCCCGTGACTGCGTCGCGGGCGCCTTCGACGGTCAGCAGCATGACGTCGCGCAGCGCGGCGGGTTCGACGCGCCGGCCGCGCACGCGCCACGCGCCGGTCGCGAGCAGCATGCGCTGGAACACGACGTCGATCGTGTCGAGAAAATAGTCGGCCGGCATGTCGAGCAGCGCCGTGTATTCGCGCAGCGCCCGCCGGGCGTCGGCAAGCCCGTTCATGTCGAAACGCGACGCCGCCAGCGCGTAGGCTTCGATCAGCGTCAGAAAGCGTTGCGGATACAGGAGCGCGATCTCGCCCTGTTGCAGATAGGTCGGGAACACGGCGCGGCCGTGCCCCGCGAAGCCGGGCGGCACGATGTCGATCAGGTGGCGCCGGCACCAGTCGAGCGAATGGGCGGCGGCTGCGGCGCCGAGCGCGCTGGGGTTCAGCCGCGCGTCGAGCGGGCCGCCGATCAGCGTGATACTCGCGGGCGGCGCGAGGCCGCGCGCGGCACGCAGCGCGAGTGCGCCGAGCGCCGGGACGGTCGCCTGGCACACGGCGACGACGTGCAGCGGCCGATCGTCGCGCTGGAGGGTGGCGACGAAGCCGTCGAGCATCGCGACGTACTCGTCGAGCCCGAAACGGCCTGCCGCGAGCGGCACGTCGCGCGCATTGCGCCAGTCGGTCACGCAGACGTCGCCATCGGCGAGCAGCGTTTCGGCGGTTTCCCGCATCATCACGGCCGCGTGCCCGACGAGCGGCGCGCACAGCAATACCGTGCGGCGCGCATCGGCGTGCGCGAAGCGCCGCAAATCGCAAAACGGCGTGTGCGCGACGACTTGCTCGCCGACGTCCGGCCACGCGAGGTCGAAGCCCGGCGGCGCGGCCTGCGGCCCGAGCAGCGGTTCGAACAGGTCGTCGTAGCACGACGACGCGGCATGCGGCAGCGACGCCGCGGGCCACGCATCGAACGCGTATCGCGTCGCCGCGCGCCATGCGCGCATCCATTCCCGCTGCTGCTCGACGACGGCATACCACATGGCGGACCCTGGGGCGGAAGGAGCGTGAACCTGCATTATGGTCACTGTGGACGGGCAGCGCGAGCCCGATGCGCGGCCGGCCGATGCGTGTCGAGCGAACGGCACGCTAGGCACTGCCGCGCGACGCTGCTACAGTCGTCGGTCCCATTTCCTCGAAGCGGAGCGTTTGCGATGAAGCTGATCGGCATGCTGGATTCCCCGTTCGTGCGCCGTGTCGCCATTTCGGCGAAGCTGCTCGACCTGCCGTTCGAACACGAGTCGATCTCGGTGTTTCGTCATGTCGAGCAATTCAGGACGATCAACCCGGTTGTCAAGGCGCCGACGCTCGTGACCGACGGCGGCGCGACGCTGATCGATTCGTCGCTGATCGTCGACTATCTCGACCATCTGGCCCCGCCGGAGCGGCGCCTGCTGCCTGACGCCGTCGATGCCCGGCTGCGCGCGCTGGTGCCGATCGGGTTTGCGCTGGCCGCCGCCGAGAAAACCGTGCAGGTCGTCTACGAGCAGGCGCTGCGGCCGTCGGACAAGCAGCACGAACCGTGGGTCGAGCGCGTGCTGAGCCAGCTCGAAGCCGCATACGGCGCACTGGAGCCGCTGGTCGCGGCCACCAACGGCTGGTTCGGCGGCGCGCGGCTGCTGCAGTCCGACGTGACGGTCGCGGTGGCGTGGCGTTTCACGCAATTCATGGCCGCCGATTACCCGGTGCTCGCGCGGATCGATCCGGCCCGTTATCCGGCGCTCGCCGAGCATTCCGCGCGGGCGGAAGCGCTGCCGGCCTTCGTCGAAACGCCGCTCGTCTAGGATTCGCGCGCCGGGCCGTCGCATAACGACGTTGAACGCCGCCGGCCCTTGTCCGGCCAGTCGCGGCCGATTGTTCTCGGCGGCTGACAAGTGACTTCGCATTC
This sequence comes from Burkholderia sp. ABCPW 11, assembly GCF_001523445.1. Taxonomy (NCBI): domain Bacteria; kingdom Pseudomonadati; phylum Pseudomonadota; class Betaproteobacteria; order Burkholderiales; family Burkholderiaceae; genus Burkholderia; species Burkholderia sp. ABCPW 11. Next base: position 110,121 of record NZ_LOVM01000041.1, read on the forward strand.
GCGCTGTTTATCCGGAGGCGACCGATCCCTAGAATCCACTCCATCGAATTACGCGTTGCCAGATGGAGCCGATGATGAAAGCCCTGATCGAATCGAGTCTGTACCACCCGTCCGTCGTGTTGCCGCTTGCCGCGCTGGCGCAGCTGATGGTCGAGCGCGATTTCAATCTCGGCCAGGTCGGGCTGATCGTCGCGGCGCGCGGCGCGCAGGCGGCCGTGTCGCGCTCGCGCGCGCTGATCTTCTGCCGTCACTGCGAAGCGCACGCATGAGCACGTTCGCGGCGCGCGAATGAAAAAAGCCCGGCCGGCGCAAGCCGGTCGGGCGGATCGGGTTCGATCGGGCCCCGGCTTCGGCCGGGGCTTTTTCATTGGGTGACGCTCATGCGCGTGCGGGCGTCGCGATGCCGTAGATGTCCGCCTCGTCGTTCTCCTCGCGCAACTGGCGCGCGAGCTGGTGCGCTTCGTGGCGCGTCGCGACGGCCGGCGGCGAGCCCTTCAGCGGCTGGCGCGCGGTTTCGGCGAGCGCGACGACCGACACGACGCCGATCAGCGCGGCGCCCATCAGGTAGTACGCGGGCATCATCAGGTTGTGCGTCACGTCGACGAGCCACGCGGTGACGAGCGGCGTCGTGCCGCCGAACAGCGACACCGACACGTTGAAGCCGATCGCGAGCGCGCCGTAGCGGATCTCGGTCGGGAACAGCGCGGGCAGCGCCGACGGCATCACGCCGGTGAAGCACGACAGCAGCACGCCGAGGATCAGCAGGCCGCCGAACACCGACGCCGTGGTGCCCGCATGGATCAGCATCAGCGACGGGATCGACAGCACCAGCAGGCCGACGCAGCCGGCGAGCATCACCGGCTTGCGGCCGATCTTGTCCGACAGGCGGCCGGCGTACAGCGTCATCGGCATCATCAGCACCATCACGATCAGCACCAGCACGAGGCTGTGCGATTCGTCGAAATGCAGCGTCGACGACATGAAGCTCGGCAAGTACGACAGCACCATGTAGTCGGTCACGTTGAAGATCAGCACGAGGCCGACGCACAGCAGCAGCGCACGCCAGTTGCGCAGCAGCGTTTCGCGAAAGCGCGCCTTCGGCACGGCCTTGTCCTGCGCTTCGCGCTCTTCGGCCTGGCGCTTGAACGCGGGCGTTTCCTCGAGCTTCATCCGGATGTAGAGACCGATCAGGCCGAGCGGGCCGGCGATCAGGAACGGCACGCGCCAGCCCCACGACAGCAGCGCCTCCTGCGACAGCGACGCGGTGAGCAGCGCGACGACGCCGGCGCCCAGCACATAGCCGATCAGCGTGCCGAATTCGAGGAAGCTGCCCATGAAGCCGCGACGCTTGTCGGTGGAGAACTCGGCGATGAAGGTGGCGGCGCCGCCGTACTCGCCGCCGGTCGAGAAGCCCTGCACCAGGCGGGCGACGAGCAGCAGCACGGGCGCCATGATGCCGATGGACGCGTAGCTCGGGATCAGGCCGATCGCGAAGGTGCCCACGGCCATCATGATCATCGTGGCGGCGAGCACGCGCTGGCGGCCGATGCGGTCGCCGAGCGGGCCGAAGACCATGCCGCCGAGCGGGCGCACGAGGAACGCGGCCGCGAACGTGCCGAAGGTGGCGAGCAACTGCGCGGACGGGCTGCTGGACGGGAAGAACACCTTGCCGAGCGTGACGGCGATATAGCTGTAGACGCCGAAGTCGAACCATTCCATCGCATTGCCGATGGCCATCGCGCTGACGGCGCGCTTGAGCAGGCTCTGGTCGACGACGGTGATGTCGTCCACGGCGAGCGGGGCTTCGGTGGACGACGAAGCGGGGGAAGAGACAGCGGTCGGGCTGACGTGTGTTGCGGTCAAGGTCATGCACTCCTTTGACAGCGCCGGAACGGGCAGGCCGTCCGACACGGTTTGCCGGCGAGCGCGGGGTCGTGTGCTGCGCGTCGGGGCAGACCATCAAGCACTGACTGCGCAAGGCGCAGCAAAGGGCCAAGGGGCTGCTTCGACGCGGGCCCGATGGGCCGTCGCGACAGTGCGCTCATGAAGAAAGGGCCGCGTGATGCAGGCGGCAGATGCCGGTGCGGACGAGGGTCCGGCGTTCCGGCAACGCCCCGGAGGGGCAGCGAAACGAGAAAAGCGGGCCTGTCGGGCGGGCTTTCCTGTGGATGCAATTTCGATCGAGGCACCGGCCCGCAGCGGGCGGACGGACTTCTCTCAAAATCGAAAAGACAGAGATTGAATGTTGAAACAGGCGACATGATAGCACGATGACGGACGATCGTGCAAATTGACCGGAGTCGCCCGTCGGACGGGGGATCCGGCGCGGCCCGCTCGGGTATGATCGGCGGCGCGCGGCGCGGCCGCGCCGCCCGTCGCGACGGGGCTGAATTCGCGAGGAACCGGATGACCGAACTGATGAGGATCGCGGCGCTGTTCGCCGCTACTGCGCTGGCCGAAATCGTCGGCTGCTATCTGCCGTGGCTCGTGCTGAAGGCCGGGCGCCCGGCGTGGCTGCTGGTGCCGGCCGCCCTGTCACTCGCGCTGTTCGCGTGGCTGCTGACGCTGCACCCGAGCGCGGCGGGGCGCACTTATGCCGCGTACGGCGGCGTGTATATCGCGGTGGCGCTGATCTGGCTGCGGGTGGTCGACGGCGTCGCGCTGACCCGCTGGGACGTGGCCGGCGCGGTGCTCGCGCTCGGCGGGATGGCGGTGATCGCGCTGCAGCCGCGCGCGTAGGCGCGGCCGCACGCGCGGCGGGGTGGGTGCCGTGTCAGGCGGCCTGGGCGGCGTCCGCTGCTTCCGTGTCGGCGGACTGGCGCCACACGCAGGCGCCCTTGACCGACTTGTCGAGTTCGTCGAGCTGCGTCTGGTGCGCGGCCAACTCGTCGTCGCTTGCCGCGATGACCGGCAGGTCGAGCGCGGCGAGCGACACGCGCTGGCCGTTCGCGGTGCCGCCGTCGGTGCCCGTGTCGTCGAGCATGTCGATCACGAGGCTGTCCTGGCCGCGCGTCATCGCGAGATACACCTCGGCGAGCAGCTCCGAGTCGAGCAGTGCGCCGTGCAGCGTGCGGTGCGCGTTGCTGATGCCGAAGCGGTCGCACAGCGCGTCGAGCGAATTGCGCTTGCCGGGGAACATCTGCTTGGCCTGCACCAGCGTGTCGATCACGCCGCCGCAATGCTCGGTGAACGGCGGCAGGCCGAGCCGCGCGAATTCGGCGTCGAGGAAGCCAAGGTCGAACGGCGCGTTGTGGATGATCAGCTCGGCGCCCTTCACGAAGTCGCGGATCTGGTCGACGACTTCCGCGAACTTCGGCTTGTCGCTGAGGAACTCGGTCGTGAGGCCGTGCACGGCCAGTGCGCCCGGATCGCTGTCGCGCTCGGGGTTCACATAGATGTGGAGATTGTTGCCGGTGAGCCGTCGGTTCAGCAGCTCGACGCAGCCGATTTCGATCAGGCGGTCGCCCGTGCGGGCGTTCAGGCCGGTGGTTTCGGTATCGAGAATGATCTGGCGCATGTCGGATAAATCGGCGGATAAATCGGGAAAGAGAGGGGGGGGCGGAGTCAGGCAGCGAGCGATTCGACGCCGCGATTCGCGAGCGCGTCGGCGCGTTCGTTTTCGGGGTGGCCCGCGTGGCCCTTCACCCAACGCCATTCGACGTCGTGCTGCACGACGAGCGCGTCGAGCCGCTTCCACAGGTCGGCGTTCTTCACGGGCGTCTTCGCCGCGGTCACCCAGCCTTTCTTCTTCCACCCGTGGATCCACTCGCTGATGCCTTTCTGCACGTATTGCGAGTCGGTATGCACGATCACCCGGCACGGCCGCTTGAGCGCCTCGAGCGCGGCGATCACGCCCATCAGCTCCATGCGGTTGTTGGTCGTGTTCGGCTCGCCGCCGAACAGTTCCTTTTCTTGGGCGCCGTAGCGCAGCAGCGCGCCCCAGCCGCCGGGGCCGGGGTTGCCCTTGCAGGCGCCGTCGGTATAGATGTCGATGGTGTCGGTTGTCATGAACGTTCTTGATGGGTGGTCGGGGAGGCCGCCGGCGTCAGGCCCGGTGCGAGCACGGGCTTCTTCATCCTGATCGGGCCGACGAGACGCATGCCGCGCACGCGCTTGACGGCCGTCACCATGTAGACGGCGCCGAAGATCGGCCACCAGCGGTCGCCGGCGGCCTCCATGAAGCCGTAGCGGGCCAGCCACTGGTCGGTGGCGAGCGGCGGCCGGTAGCAGCCGAAGCGGCCGCGTTCGAGGTCGAAGCCGAGCAGCTTGATCCAGTCCTTGAGCCGGATGAACGCGATCTGGTCGCGCGTGGCCGGCACGAACGGGCGGTTCGCCATGCGCCCGAACGACTGCCGCATGCCCCACAGACTGAGCGAGTTGAAGCCGGTGATCACGAGCTGGCCTTCCGGCATCAGCACGCGCTCGGCCTCGCGCAGCAGGCGGTGCGGATCGGACGTGAATTCGAGCGTGTGCGGCATCACGATCAGGTCGACGCTCTGCGACTCGAACGGCAGGTCGAGCAGGTCGCACCAGATCGTGCTGCGATCGGCAGGTGCGTGGGCCGCCGTGTGCGCTTCGCGCGCCCGCGGATACTGATACGGCGCGCTCGCGCCGCTCGCCGGGTCGAGCACCAGGCCGCGACACGGCATGCGGTTCTCGCGCAGCGCGTCGAGCTGCGGCAAGCCGAGCTGCAGCGCGTGGAAGCCGAAGACGTCGGACACGATCCGGTCGAGCTGCGCCTGTTCCCAGCCCAGCACGTAGCGGCCGGGCGGCGAGTCGGTCCAGGCGGGCCAGTCTATAATTTGACGGTCAGACATAACGATGATTGCGCGCCCATGAACGAGCTGGAATACGTGCCGGTTCCGGCATTCGAAGACAACTATATCTGGCTCGTCTCGGACGGCCGCGATGCGATCGCCGTCGACCCGGGTGAAGCCGCGCCCGTACGCCGGGTTCTTGCCGAACGAGGCTGGCGGTTGTCCGCTATTTTACTCACGCACCACCACGCCGACCACGTCGGCGGTGTCGAGGCGCTGCGCAATAGCCAACCGGCCGATGCTCCGCTCGCCGTTTACGGCCCCGCGGCCGAGGCGATCGACGTGGTCACGCGGCCGCTCTCGGGCGGCGATCGCGTGACGCTCGACGCACCGGCCGTCGCATTCGACGTGCTCGACGTGCCGGGTCATACTCGCGGCCATATTGCGTATTTCCAGCGGGCCGGGCAGGGCAATGCGGTGCCGCACGTGTTTTGCGGCGACACGCTGTTCTCGTGCGGCTGCGGCCGCCTGTTCGAAGGCACGCCCGCGCAGATGCTCGCGTCGCTCGACGCGCTTGCGGCACTACCGGGCGACACCCGCGTGCATTGTGCACACGAATACACGCTGTCGAACATCCGCTTCGCGCTCGCGTGCGAGCCCGGCAATGCGGCACTCGCCGCGTGGCGCGACGACGCGCAGGCGCTGCGTGCGCGTGGCGTGCCCACGCTGCCCACTACGATCGCTCACGAGCGTGCCGTTAACCCGTTCATGCGGGCGGACAGCGCGGCGATCCGCGCGACGCTCGAGGCCGAGCTGCACGAAACGGTGACGGATCGTCTGGCGGCGTTCACGCTGATGCGCGAATGGAAAAACCGGTTTCGATGACGTTTTCCGGAGGACTCCAAAGCTCAAGCGGTGTCTGTAAAAATTGCTCCAAATGTAGGATTTCGCTGAGTTTTCGGTGTTTTTATTGACGTGAAGCACGCACTTCCGTAGTATCGCCTGCAATTTCCAGCCGTCGGAAGCCGAGATTTTCATGCGACTTATATTGAGTGCGATGGTGGTGCTACTACTCGCCGCGTGTGCGAGCCAGCCCCCTGTCGCCAACAACGCCGCCGATTCGCAGGCGACGTCCAACTACCTCCGTAAATCAGCCACCGCCAAAGAAACTGTCGACGTCGACAAGCAATCCGTCGGCGACTTGACCAGTGCAGACTCCGATCTCTGGGCGCGCATCCGCCGCGGCTTCCAGATGCCCGACCTGCAGAGCGATCTCGTCGACATGCAGACGACCTGGTACACGCAGCGGCCCGATTACGTGCAGCGCATGACCGAGCGCTCGCAGAAGTACCTGTATCACATCGTCGAGGAGCTCGAGGCGCGTCACATGCCGACCGAGCTCGCGCTGCTGCCGTTCATCGAGTCCGCGTACAACCCGCAGGCGCTGTCGGTCGCGAAAGCGGCCGGCATGTGGCAGTTCATGCCCGGTACCGGCCGCACGTACAACCTGAAGCGCAACATGTGGCAGGACGAGCGCCGTGACGTGCTCGCCTCGACGAGCGCCGCGCTCGACTACCTGTCCCGCCTGCACGATATGTTCGGCGACTGGTATCTGGCGCTGGCCGCGTACAACTGGGGCGAAGGCAACGTGCAGCGCGCGATCGCGCGCAACCAGGCGGCCGGCCTGCCGACCGACTACCAGAGCCTGCGGATGCCGAACGAGACGCGTAACTACGTGCCGAAGCTGCAGGCGGTGAAGAACATCATCGCGAGCCCGCAGCAGTACGGCCTGACGCTGCCCGACATCCCGAACCACCCGTATTTCGTGACGGTCACGACGTCGCGCGACATCGACGTGGCGGTGGCCGCGAAGCTCGCGAACCTGCCGCTCGACGAGTTCCGCTCGCTGAACCCGTCGTTCTCGAAACCGGTGATCCTCGGCGCGACCGAGCCGCAGATCCTGCTGCCGTTCGACAACGCGTCCGCGTTCGAGAAGAGCCTGAAGGCCTACAGCGGCCAGCTGTCGTCGTGGACCACCTACACGGTCAGCGAGCGTGCGCGCCCGGCCGCGATCGCCGAGAAGATCGGCGTCGACGCCGATACGCTGATGTCGGTCAACAAGATTCCGGCCGGCATGCGCCTGAAGCCGGGCTCGACGATCGTCGTGCCGCGCGGCGACGACGACGACGAGGACATCAGCGCCGACGTCGCCGAAAACGGCGCGCTCGCAATGGAGCCGGACGTACCCGATACGCGCAAGATGCTGATCCGCGTGCGCCGCAAGCAGTCGATGGCGGCGATCGCCGGCCGCTACGGCGTGTCGGTCGGTCAGTTGAAGGCGTGGAACCGTACGCACCGCGATCTCGCGATGCCGGGCCAGACGCTCGTGCTGCACGTGCCGGTCGGCCGTGCGGTGCCGGCGGAACCCGGCCCGGAGCGGATCGCGACGTCGACGGGCGGTGCGCACATCGAGCGCGCGAGCCTAGCGGTGGGCGGCAAGTCGCACGGCAAGCGCGGCGGCGCCAAGTCGTCGGCGAAGCCGGCGAAGGCCGCTCCCGCGAAAGCCGCTGCCGCGAAAGCCGCGCCGGCCAAGACCACCGCGCACAAGGGCAAGAAGAAGTAAGCGCGGCGGGTGCGCGCAGCGTGGCGGCCGGTAAGGCCCGCACGATTGCGCTATCATCCGACGAATTCGACGAAACGCCGTCACCGAGGTGACGGCGTTTTCGTTTGTGCGCGGCGCGGCAGCGTGGCGTCGTGCGTCTTCATATGACAAGGGGAAGCGATGTCGTCGGTGCAGGTGAGGGTGCTCGCGCTGTTTTCGGTCGGGTATTTCGTGTCGTACGTGTTTCGCGGCGTCAATCTGGGCTTCGCGCCGTTCGTCACGCATGAGCTCGGGCTGTCGGCCGCCGATCTCGGCCTGCTCACCAGCCTCTATTTCCTCGGCTTCGCCGGGGCGCAGATTCCGGCCGGCGTGATGCTCGACCACTTCGGCCCGCGCCGCGTGACGGCCGGCATGCTGCTGTTCGCGGCGGCCGGCGCGGCCGTGTTCGGCGCGGCGCACGGCATCGGCACGATGATGGTCGGCCGCCTCTGCTGATCGGCGTCGGCGTATCGGTGTGCCTCGGCGCGGCGTTCAAGGCGCTCGCGCAGCATTTCCCGGTCGGCCGGCTGCCGCTCGTCAACGGCCTCGTGATGGCCGTGGGCGGCCTCGGCGGCGTGATGGTCGGCTCGCCGCTGGCCTGGCTGCTCGGCTGGACGAGCTGGCGCGCGATCTGTTTCGGCCTCGCGGCGCTGACGGTGGTCGTGGCGGCGTCGATCGGCTTCGGGGCGCCCGACGCGCAGCAGGCGCGCCATCAGGGCGGGCTCGTCAGCCAGTTCAAGGGCACGTGGCACATCCTGAGCAGCCGCGCGTTCTGGAAGATCTCGTCGTTTTCCGTCGTCACGCAGGGCGTGTTCTATGCGATGCAGTCGCTGTGGGTCGGCCCGTATCTGCGCGATGTCGGCGGGTTCGATGCGCCGCATGCCGCGCGCCTCGTGTCGGTGCTCGGCTTCGCGATGATGGCCGGCTGCGTCGGCTTCGGCGCGGCGGCGCGCGTGCTCGAGCGGCGCGGCGTGTCGGTCTATGCAACGTGCGGTATCGGCATGGCGCTGTTCGTCGCGACGCAGCTCGCGATCGTCGCGCGCGTGCCGTTGCCGCCGGCCCTGCTGTGGGCCGCCTACGGCATGTTCGGCGGCGTGGGCATCCTGACCTACGCGGTGATGGCCGGCCATTTTCCCGCCCATCTGATCGGCCGCGCGAACACGACGCTCACGCTCGTGATCTTCCTGCTGATCTTCGCATTCCAGATCGGCGTCGGCGCCGTGCTGTCGCACTGGCCGGCGGTCGACGGCCGTTATCCGGCGGCTGCGCACTTCACCGCCTGGGGCGTGCTGCTCGCGCTGCAGCTCGCGAGTGCGGTCTGGTACGCGTGGCCCGCGCGCGGCACTGGCCAAGCGCACTGATCCGGCGGTACGCTGGCGGGTAGGGCAGCCCCGGAAACGGGGCCGCAGCACGTCGCGCGGCGCCGCGGGGCGCGGCGCAACCTCGATCGGACGGCCATATCAATTGAAGATAGGCCCATTTTCAGGCTATAATTTGAAAGTTTGTGCTGATCAACCTCGCACCCTAGCGCCTACCTCATACATCCCGTTCATCCGCCGCACGCCGCCTGTCGGGCGATGCCGCGAAGCCTCGTGCGCCATGCGCCGGGTTCGCGTCTCGACAACGCAGGCCGCGTCCAGCTAGCGACCGCGCGCGCCCACGCAGCGCGGCGCTCGCGCGGCAGGGTAAACAGGTCGGCAGCAGGGTGTTCCCCAAGGAGCCTCCCGTGTTGCCGTCTTTTTCTCCCGCCTTGCTTGCACTCGCCGACGGCACGGTCTTTCGTGGTTATTCGATCGGGGCCGAAGGCCATACGATCGGCGAAGTCGTGTTCAATACCGCGATCACCGGCTATCAGGAAATCCTGACTGATCCGAGCTACTCGCGCCAGATCGTCACGCTCACCTATCCGCATATCGGCAACGTCGGCGTGAACGCCGAAGACGTCGAAGCCACGAAAGTCCATGCCGCCGGCCTGATCATCCGCGATCTGCCGACGCTCGCATCGAACTTCCGCATGGACCGCACGCTCGGCGACTACCTGCGCGACGAAGGCGTCGTCGCGATCGCCGGCATCGACACCCGCAAGCTGACCCGCATCCTGCGCGACAAGGGCGCGCAGAGCGGCTGCATCCTGACTGGTTCCGACGACGCAGCGAAGGCGATCGAACTCGCGCGCTCGTTCGAGGGCCTCGCCGGCATGGATCTCGCGAAGGTCGTGTCGACCGCGAAGCCGTTCGAGTGGAAGCAGACGGAGTGGCGTCTCGAAGGCGGTTACGGTATGCAGGAAGCGCCGAAGTATCGCGTCGTCGCGTACGACTTCGGCGTCAAGTACAACATTCTGCGCATGCTCGCGGAGCGCGGCTGCCACGTGACGGTGCTGCCGGCCCAGGCGAGCGCGGCCGATGCGCTCGCGCTGAATCCGGACGGCGTGTTCCTGTCGAACGGCCCCGGCGATCCGGAGCCGTGCGATTACGCGATCGCGGCCACGAAGGAATTCATCGAGCGCGGCGTGCCGACCTTCGGCATCTGCCTTGGCCACCAGATCATGGGCCTCGCGGTCGGTGCGAAGACGCTGAAGATGAAAACGGGCCACCACGGCGCGAACCATCCGGTGAAGGATCTCGGCGACGGCCGTGTCGTGATCACGTCGCAGAACCACGGCTTCGCGGTCGACGCCGATTCGCTGCCGGCCAATGCGCGCGTGACGCACGTATCGCTGTTCGACGGCACGCTGCAGGGCTTCGAGCTGACCGACAAGCCGGCGTTCTGCTTCCAGGGCCACCCGGAAGCGTCGCCCGGCCCGCACGACATCGGCTACCTGTTCGACCGTTTCACCGCGCTGATGGACGCGGCGAAGCAGCGCAACGCCTAACGTCATCGACGCAACCGAAGGACGGGAGATTCGCATCATGTTCGGCCACGCACTCGGCATCACGGATATCTGGACCTACGTGTTCGGCGTGATCTTCATCATCCTGCTGCCGGGGCCGAACTCGATGTACGTGCTGTCGCTCGCCGCGCAGCGCGGCGTGAAGGCCGGCTATCGCGCGGCCTGCGGCGTGTTCGTCGGCGATACCGTGCTGATGGTGCTGTCCGCCGCGGGCGTCGCGTCGCTGCTGAAGGCGAACCCGCTGCTGTTCTCCGTCGTCAAGTACGGCGGCGCCGCGTACCTGCTGTACATCGGCACCGGGATGCTGCGCAGCGCATGGAGCAAGCTGCGCGCGCGCAGCGACGCGCCGGTCGAGGCGCCGCAGGCGGACGACGGCGAGCGGTCTTTCGACAGGCCGTTGCGCAAGGCGCTGATCGTGAGCCTGCTGAATCCGAAGGCGATCCTGTTCTTCATCTCGTTCTTCATCCAGTTCGTCGACCCGGCATTCCCGCATCCCGCGCTGTCGTTCGTCGTGCTCGGGGCGATCGCGCAATGCGCGAGCTTCCTGTACCTGAGCACGCTGATCTTCGCGGGGGCGCGGCTCGCCGAGCACTTCCGTCGCCGCCGCAAGCTCGCGGCAGGCGCGGCGAGCAGCGTGGGCGGCCTGTTCATCGGTTTCTCGGTGAAGCTTGCGCTCGCGACCATGAGCTGAGCGCCGCCGGCCGACCCACGACAACGATTACTTATTGAATTCACAAGCCATGCCAAAACGCACAGACATCAAGAGCATCCTCATCATCGGCGCCGGCCCGATCATCATCGGCCAGGCGTGCGAGTTCGACTATTCGGGCGCGCAGGCTTGCAAGGCGTTGCGTGAGGAGGGCTACAAGGTCGTTCTCGTCAACAGCAACCCGGCGACGATCATGACCGACCCGAACACGGCCGACGTGACCTACATCGAGCCGATCACGTGGGAAGTCGTCGCGCGCATCATCGAGAAGGAGCGCCCGGACGCGATCCTGCCGACGATGGGCGGCCAGACCGCGTTGAACTGCGCGCTCGACCTGCACCACCACGGCGTGCTCGAGAAGTTCGGCGTCGAGCTGATCGGCGCGTCGCCGGAAGCGATCGACAAGGCGGAAGACCGCCAGAAGTTCAAGGAAGCGATGACCAAGATCGGTCTCGGCTCCGCGAAGTCGGGTATCGCGCATTCGATGGAAGAAGCGTCCAAGGTGCACGCCGAGATCATGGCGGAGACGGGCGGCAGCGGCTACCCGGTCGTGATCCGCCCGTCGTTCACGCTCGGCGGCTCGGGCGGCGGCATCGCGTACAACCGCGAGGAGTTCGAAGAGATCTGCAAGCGCGGTCTCGACCTGTCGCCCACGCGCGAGCTGCTGATCGAAGAGTCGCTGCTCGGCTGGAAGGAATACGAGATGGAAGTCGTGCGCGACCGCGCCGACAACTGCATCATCGTCTGCTCGATCGAAAACCTCGACCCGATGGGCGTGCACACCGGCGACTCGATCACGGTCGCGCCCGCGCAGACGCTCACCGACAAGGAGTACCAGATCCTGCGTAACGCATCGCTCGCGGTGCTGCGCGAGATCGGCGTCGACACGGGCGGCTCGAACGTGCAGTTCTCGATCAACCCGAGGGACGGCCGCATGGTCGTCATCGAGATGAACCCGCGCGTGTCGCGTTCGTCGGCGCTCGCGTCGAAGGCAACCGGCTTCCCGATCGCGAAGGTCGCCGCGAAGCTGGCGGTCGGCTACACGCTCGACGAGCTGAAGAACGAAATTACCGGCGGCCAGACGCCGGCGTCGTTCGAGCCGACGATCGACTACGTCGTCACGAAGATTCCGCGTTTCGCGTTCGAGAAGTTCCGCGAAGCCGATTCGCGCCTGACCACGCAGATGAAGTCGGTCGGCGAAGTGATGGCGATCGGCCGCACGTTCCAGGAATCGTTCCAGAAAGCGCTGCGCGGCCTCGAAGTCGGGGTCGACGGCCTCGACGAGAAGTCGACCAACCGCGACGAGATCGCGATCGAGATCCACGAGCCGGGCCCGGATCGCATCTGGTACGTCGGCGATGCGTTCCGCATCGGCATGACGGCCGAGGAAATCTTCGCGGAAACCGCGATCGACCCGTGGTTCCTCGAGCAGATCGAGCAGATCATCCTGAAGGAAAAGGCGCTCGGGGGCCGCACGCTCGCGTCGCTGACGTTCGACGAGCTGCGCTACCTGAAGCAGAGCGGCTTCTCCGACCGCCGCCTCGCGAAGTTGCTTGGCGCGACGCCGGAAGACGTCCGCAAGCGCCGCGTGGAACTGAACGTGCGCCCGGTCTACAAGCGCGTCGACACGTGCGCGGCCGAGTTCGCGACGAAGACGGCCTACATGTACTCGACCTACGAGGAAGAGTGCGAGGCGCAGCCGACCACGAACAAGAAGATCATGGTGCTGGGCGGCGGCCCGAACCGGATCGGCCAGGGCATCGAGTTCGACTACTGCTGCGTGCACGCGGCGCTCGCGATGCGCGAGGACGGCTATGAAACGATCATGGTCAACTGCAACCCGGAAACGGTGTCGACCGACTACGACACGTCCGATCGCCTGTACTTCGAGCCGCTGACGCTCGAGGACGTGCTCGAGATCGTCGACAAGGAAAAGCCGGTCGGCGTGATCGTCCAGTACGGCGGCCAGACGCCGCTGAAGCTCGCGCTCGACCTCGAGGCGCACGGCGTGCCGATCGTCGGCACGTCGCCGGACATGATCGACGCGGCCGAAGACCGCGAACGCTTCCAGAAGCTGCTGCAGGACCTCGGCCTGCGCCAGCCGCCGAACCGCACCGCCCGCGCCGAAGACGAAGCGCTCGCGCTGGCCGACGAAATCGGCTATCCGCTGGTCGTGCGTCCGTCGTACGTGCTCGGCGGCCGCGCGATGGAAATCGTCCACGAGCCGCGCGATCTCGAGCGCTACATGCGCGAGGCCGTGAAGGTGTCGAACGATTCGCCGGTGCTGCTCGACCGCTTCCTGAACGACGCGATCGAGTGCGACGTCGACTGCATCTGCGACGGCGAAGCCGTGTTCATCGGCGGCGTGATGGAGCACATCGAGCAGGCGGGCGTTCACTCGGGCGACTCGGCGTGCTCGCTGCCGCCGTATTCGCTGTCGAAGGAGACCGTGGCCGAGCTGAAGCGCCAGACGGGCGCGATGGCGAAGGCGCTGAACGTGGTCGGCCTGATGAACGTGCAGTTCGCGATCCAGCAGGTGCCGCAGGCGGATGGTTCGAAGCAGGACATCATCTACGTGCTGGAAGTGAACCCGCGCGCGTCGCGCACGGTGCCGTACGTGTCGAAGGCGACCAGCCTGCCGCTCGCGAAGATCGCGGCGCGCGCGATGGTCGGCCAGAAGCTCGCGCAGCAGGGCGTGACGAAGGAAGTCGAGCTGCCGTACTTCAGCGTGAAGGAAGCGGTGTTCCCGTTCGTCAAGTTCCCGACCGTCGATCCGGTCCTCGGGCCCGAAATGCGTTCGACCGGCGAAGTGATGGGCGTCGGCCGGACGTTCGGCGAAGCGCTGTTCAAGTCGCAGCTCGCGGCCGGTTCGCGCCTGCCGGAGTCGGGCACGGTGCTGCTGACCGTGATGGATGCCGACAAGCCGAAGGCCGTCGAAGTCGCGCGCATGCTGCACGACCTCGGCTACCCGATCGTCGCGACCAAGGGCACGGCTGCCGCGATCGAAGCGGCCGGCGTGCCGGTGAAGGTCGTGAACAAGGTGAAGGACGGCCGTCCGCACATCGTCGACATGATCAAGAACGGCGAGATCGCACTCGTGTTCACGACGGTCGACGAGACGCGCCAGGCGATCGCCGATTCGCGTTCGATCCGCATGAGCGCGCAGGCGCACAAGGTCACGTACTACACGACGATGTCGGGCGCGCGCGCGGCCGTCGAGGGCTTGCGCTACCTGAAGGATCTGGAAGTCTATGATTTACAAGGTCTTCACGCTCGCCTAAACTAAGCGGTCAGTTACCTGTCGAAGCAACACGTGCCGCGATTAGGCGGTGTTTCCAGTGCATCGGAAGCGCGCTTAATCGCGGTGATTTTTTTTATAGCCGTTTTTAGCGATTGAGCCGTTTATGAGCACCATTCCGTTGACAAAGCGTGGCGCGGAGCAACTGCGCGATGAATTGCAGCGCCTCAAGTCCGTCGAGCGGCCGGCCGTGATCAACGCGATCGCGGAGGCCCGCGCACAGGGCGACCTGTCCGAAAACGCCGAATACGATGCCGCGAAGGAAAAACAGGGCTTCATCGAGGGGCGCATCGCCGAACTCGAATCGAAGCTGTCCGCCGCGCAGGTCATCGATCCCACGGTGCTCGACGCCGATGGCCGCGTGGTGTTCGCCGCGACGGTCGAGCTCGAGGATCTCGAGTCGGGCGATACCGTCAAGTACCAGATCGTCGGCGACGACGAAGCCGATATCGATCACGGCCTGATCTCGGTCAGCTCGCCGATCGCGCGCGCGCTGATCGGCAAGTCCGAAGGCGACGTCGCCGCCGTGCAGGCGCCGAGCGGCGTGCGCGAGTACGAAATCATCTCGGTCAGCTACATCTGAAGCGGGGCGACGTGATGCCGCATCGCGTGTTCCGTCTGCTGTCGGCCGTGTGGGTCGGCAGCCTGCTGACGATCGGGTATGCGGTCGCGCCCGTGTTGTTCAAGACGCTGGAGCGGATGACGGCCGGTTCGGTCGCCGCCCAGCTGTTCCGCATCGAGGCGATCCTCGGCGTCGTGTGCGGCGTGCTGCTGCTCGCGTTGTCGAACCAGCAGGTGCGGCGCGGCAGCAGCGAATATCGCCGCGTGCGCTGGATCGTCGCCGCGATGGTCGTGTGCGTGCTGGTCGGGTATTTCGCGTTGCAGCCGTTCATGAACGCGCTGCGGGTGGCCGCGATGGACGCGGGCACCGATATCGCGAATTCGCCGTATGCGAGCCGCTTCGGGATGCTGCACGGCGTCTCGAGCGTGTTCTATCTCGTCGAGAGCGTGCTGGGGCTGATGCTGATCTGGCGTCTGCCGGCGCGCGACGCCTGAGCGGCGCGCCGGGGCAGGGCGGCACGGGAATCCGTGCCGCACCGGCGTGTTACTTGTCCTGGAACGGCCGCTTGGTGCTGGCCTGGCGCTTTTTCGCACGCTTCACGGTGCCGCCTGCGGTCACGCGCTCGTTGCCGCGCACGGTGACCTTGACCGGGCGCGGACGGCGCACGGGGCTCGCGTTCGGCGACACCTTGACGACCTTGACGGTGCGCGGCGCACGACCCTTGCGGTCGTCGGCGGCTTCGGCCGCGCTCGGCAGCGCGCCGGCACGGCGGCCGCGGGTCGGGGCCGCAACCGCCGCCTCGGGCTTCCAGATCACCAGCAGCTTGCCGATGTGCTGGATCGGCGCCGCGTTCAGGCGGTCGCAGATCTCGTCGTAGATCGAGACGCGCGTGTCGCGTTCGTCGCCGAACACGCGGATCTTGATCAGTTGGTGCGCGTCGAGGTGCACCTTGATTTCCTTCAGTACGGCGTCGGTCAGCCCTTCGGCGCCGATCAGCACGACGGGCTTGAGCGCATGGGCCTGGGAGCGCAGCGCGGAGCGCTCGGCGGGAGAAAGCGAAAGGGCGGGCATGGAAATGTCGAAATCTTAATAAGGGCGCGCCGACTGGATAGCGATCGCGGAACGTTACCGCGTCAGCCGTGCGCCGAAACCACGTAAAATCGCGGCTTGGGCCTGAAAAGGGGCCGCAGCCGCGCGAAGAAGACGCGTATTATCCGCTAAAAGCGCGGCTTCACGAAGCAATTGGCAGCAATCTCTCTCTCGAATGGCAAAAAACCGCTTCAACCAGCACTGGCTGCACGACCACATCAACGACCCGTACGTCAAAATGGCGCAGCGGGAGGGCTATCGCGCGCGCGCCGCGTACAAGCTGAAGGAAATCGACGAGCAGGACAAGCTGATCCGTCCGGGCCAGGTGATCGTCGATCTCGGCGCCACGCCGGGCAGCTGGAGCCAGTATGCCCGCAACAAGCTCGCGCAGGGCAAGAAGCGTGACGCGGAGCGCGAAGGCGGCATCGACGGCACGATCGTTGCGCTCGACATCCTGCCGATGGAGCCGATCGCCGACGTCCACTTCCTGCAGGGCGACTTCCGCGAGGACGATGTCCTCCACCAGCTCGAGGAGGTGCTCGAAGGCCGCGCGGTGGACCTTGTTATTTCCGACATGGCCCCCAACCTGTCCGGGGTGGCCTCGGCGGACGCGGCGCGCATCGAGCATCTCTGCGATCTGGCGCTCGAATTCGCGCAGAATCATCTGAAGCCGGACGGTGCGCTGCTCGTGAAGTGTTTTCACGGCAGCGGCTACAGCCAGATCGTCGAGAAGTTCAAACAGCAGTTTAAGGTCGTCGCGCCGCGCAAGCCCAAGGCATCCCGCGACAAATCGTCCGAAACGTTCATTTTGGGTCGGCAACTGAAGCACCCGCGCTGATGCGCAAACGGGCTCCGGCCCTTGCCAGACAAGCGAAGCGCTATCGCGGCGGTTGTCAATGCTTATGGCAGGGGTGGTCGGACTGGATTAGAATGACCGAGGGGCGCCGCAAGGAAAATGTAGGCGCTCGTCTACGAGTGAAGGAGTGGTGCTTTGAACAACAATATGTTTTCGAAGGCAGCGGTGTGGCTGGTGATCGCACTGGTGCTGTTTACGGTGTTCAAGCAGTTCGACAAGCCCCGCGTCCAGGAAGGCGTGTCCTATTCGCAGTTCATGGACGACGCCAAGAACGGCAAGGTCAAGAACGTCATCGTTCAGGGGCGCAACCTCACCGTCACTCCGGCTGATGGCCAGAAATACCAGATCGTGTCGCCCGGCGACATCTGGATGGTCGGCGATCTGATGAAGTACGGCGTGCAGGTCAGCGGCAAGGCCGACGACGAGCCGAACGCGCTGATGTCCGCGCTGTACTACCTCGGGCCGACGATCCTGATCATCGTGTTCTGGTTCTACATGATGAGGCAGATGCAGGGGGGCGGCAAAGGCGGCGCATTCTCGTTCGGGAAATCGCGTGCGCGGCTGATCGACGAGAACAACAACGCGGTGAACTTCTCCGACGTCGCGGGCTGCGACGAAGCGAAGGAGGAAGTGTCCGAGCTCGTCGACTTCCTGCGCGATCCGCAAAAATTCCAGAAACTGGGCGGCCGCATTCCGCGCGGCGTGCTGCTGGTCGGGCCCCCGGGTACCGGCAAGACGCTGCTCGCTCGCGCGATCGCGGGTGAAGCGAAGGTGCCGTTCTTCAGCATCTCGGGTTCGGACTTCGTCGAAATGTTCGTCGGCGTCGGCGCGGCCCGTGTGCGCGACATGTTCGAGCAGGCGAAGAAGCATGCGCCGTGCATCGTGTTCATCGACGAAATCGACGCGGTCGGCCGTCATCGCGGCGCCGGCATGGGCGGCGGCAACGACGAACGCGAGCAGACGCTGAACCAGATGCTCGTCGAGATGGACGGCTTCGAGGCGAACTCGGGCGTGATCGTGATCGCCGCGACCAACCGTTCCGACGTGCTCGACAAGGCGCTGCTGCGTCCGGGCCGTTTCGACCGTCAGGTGTATGTGGGCCTGCCGGACATCCGCGGCCGCGAGCAGATCATGCGCGTGCACCTGCGCAAGGTGCCGATCGCGAACGACGTCGACGCGGCGGTGATCGCGCGCGGCACGCCGGGCTTCTCGGGCGCCGATCTCGCGAACCTCGTGAACGAGGCGGCGTTGTTCGCCGCACGTCGCGGCAAGCGCATCGTCGAGATGCAGGATTTCGAGGACGCGAAGGACAAGATCTTCATGGGTCCGGAGCGCAAGTCGGCCGTGATCCGCGAGGAAGCGAAGCGCGCAACCGCGTATCACGAGTCGGGCCACGCGGTGATCGCGAAGCTGCTGCCGAAGGCCGATCCGGTGCACAAGGTCACGATCATTCCGCGCGGTCGCGCGCTGGGCGTCACCTGGCAGTTGCCGGAGCATGACAACGAGACGTATTCGAAGGATTACCTGCTGGACCGCCTCGCGATCCTGTTCGGTGGGCGGGTGGCCGAAGAGTTGTTCATGAATCTCGTCAGCACCGGCGCATCGGACGACTTCAACAAGGCCACGCAGACGGCGCGTGCGATGGTTGCGCGTTTCGGCATGACCGACGCACTCGGGCCGATGGTCTACGTCGACGACGAGAACGATGCGTCGCCGTTCGGCCGCGGCTTCACGCGCACGATTTCGGAAGCGACGCAGCAGAAGGTCGACTCGGAAATCCGCCGCGTGCTCGACGAGCAGTACAACCTCGCGCGCCGCCTGCTCGAAGAGAACCGCGACAAGGTCGAGGCGATGACGGCCGCGCTGATGGAGTGGGAGACGATCGACGCCGATCAGATCAACGACATCATGGAAGGCCGTCCGCCGCGCTCGCCGAAGAGCTCGCCGGCTGTCGGCGGCGATTCGTCGGGCGGCGGCAGCGCCGAGGTCAAGCCCGGCAGCGCGCCGGCGCCGGCTACGCCGGCGGCATAATCTCCGCTTTAGCACCGTTCACGGGCTGGTGTGGCTTCACACCGGCCCGTTTTGCATTCATCCACGCCCGTTGCTCGTGTCCGATTCCGCAGTGTCCCCGTTCATTCCCGCGCCGCTCCGGTGCGGCCGCTTCGAACTGACGTTCGAACGTCCGCTCGTGATGGGCATCCTCAACGCCACACCCGATTCGTTTTCCGACGGCGGCCGCTTCTTTGCGCGCGACGATGCGCTGCGCCAGGCCGAGCGGATGATCGCCGACGGCGCGGACCTGCTCGACATCGGCGGCGAATCGACGCGCCCCGGCGCGCCGCCTGTGCCGCTCGACGACGAGCTCGCGCGCGTGATTCCGCTCGTCGAGGCGCTGCGGCCGCTGAACGTGCCGCTGTCGATCGATACCTACAAGCCGGCCGTGATGCGCGCGGCGCTGGCCGCCGGCGCGGACCTGATCAACGACGTCTGGGGGTTCCGCCAGCCGGGTGCGATCGACGCGGTGCGCGACGGCAATAGCGGCCTGTGCGCGATGCACATGCTCGGCGAGCCGCAGACGATGCAGGTCGGCGAACCCGACTACGGCGACGTCGTGACCGACGTGCGCGATTTTCTCGCGGCCCGCGCCCAGGCGCTGCGCGACGTGGGGGTGGCGGCGGAGCGCATCTGCGTCGATCCCGGCTTCGGGTTCGGCAAGGCGGTCGTCGACGACAACTATGCGCTGCTGGCCGCATTGCCGGACACGGCGCCTGCGCGACCCGACGGGCGCGCTTATCCGATTCTCGCGGGCATGTCGCGCAAATCGATGCTCGGCGCTGTGATCGGCGGCAAGCCGCCGATGGAGCGCGTCGCGGCGAGCGTGGCGGCCGCGGTGTGCGCGGTCGAGCGCGGCGCCGCGATCGTGCGCGTGCACGACGTCGCGGCGACGGTCGATGCGCTGAAAGTATGGAATGCCGTGCGCGCAGCCGCGCGGCAACGATAAGCAAGTCAGAAAGACGAAGGAGGAAGGATCCCATGGGACGTCGATATTTCGGCACGGACGGCATTCGCGGCACGGTGGGCGACGCGCCCATCACGCCGGATTTCGTATTGCGTCTCGGCTATGCGGCCGGCAAGGTACTGGCCAGCTCGGCCGACGTCGCGGCAGGCTCGCGTCCGACCGTGCTGATCGGCAAGGACACACGCGTGTCGGGCTACATGCTCGAAGCCGCGCTCGAGGCCGGGTTCTCGGCGGCCGGCGTCGACGTGATGCTGGCCGGCCCGATGCCGACACCCGGCGTCGCGTATCTGACGCGTGCGCTGCGTCTGTCGGCCGGTGTCGTGATCAGCGCGTCGCACAACCCGTATCACGACAACGGGATCAAGTTTTTCTCGGCTGACGGCAACAAGCTGCCCGACGACACCGAAGCCGAGATCGAAGCATGGCTCGACAAGCCGCTCGAATGCGCGCCGTCGGACGGGCTCGGCAAGGCGCGCCGCCTCGACGACGCAGGCGGCCGCTACATCGAATTCTGCAAGAGCACGTTCCCGGCCGCGTTCGACCTGCGCGGGCTGAAGCTCGTGATCGATTGCGCGCACGGCGCCGCGTACCAGGTTGCGCCGCACGTATTCCACGAACTCGGCGCGGACGTCATTCCGATCGGCGTCGCGCCGAACGGCTTCAACATCAACGACGGCGTCGGCGCGACCGCACCGGACGCGCTGGTGCGCGCGGTGCGGGCGAACCACGCCGATCTCGGCATCGCGCTCGACGGCGACGCCGATCGCCTGCAGGTCGTGGACGCGACCGGCCGCCTGTACAACGGCGACGAGCTGCTCTACGTGCTCGTGAAGGACCGGATCGCGACCGACGGCAAGGTCGATGGCGCGGTCGGCACGCTGATGACGAACCTCGCCGTCGAAGTCGCGCTGCAGCGCGAGGGCGTGAAATTCGTGCGGGCGGCGGTCGGCGATCGCTACGTGCTCGAGCAGTTGCGCGAGCACGGCTGGCAGCTCGGCGCGGAAGGGTCGGGCCACATCCTGTCGCTCGACCGGCACTCGACCGGCGACGGCATCGTGTCGGCGCTGCTCGTGCTGGCCGCGCTGAAGCGCAGCGGCCGCACCCTCGCGCAGATGCTCGACGGCGTCACGCTGTTCCCGCAGAAGCTGATCAACGTGCGGATGAAGCCGGGCGCCGACTGGAAGGGCAGCGCGTCGATTCGCGCCGCGATCGATGCAGCCGAAGCCGCGCTCGCCGGCAGCGGCCGCGTGCTGATCCGCGCATCGGGCACGGAGCCCGTGCTGCGCGTGATGGTCGAAGCGCAGCAGGCGGCCGATGCGGTGCGCCATGCGGAGACGATCGCCGACGCGGTGCGCGCGGCGACGACCTGACCGGGGGCTGGGGCGCGCGGCGATCCGACCGGCCCGCGCGCCGGCTGCCGGTGAATATGCGTGCGGCGCCCTCGGGCGCCGTCGTTTCGTCTGACGCAAAGGTTTGCCATTGCCTGATGAGGCAACATTCGACAAACGCGCTTTTCGGATCGAATCAGGTATCCGACCCCACAATCAAACCTGCTGCCGGCCCGGGCTTCCCGTCCGGCCGATGCTGCGCTACGATGCGCCCGCACGCCCTGGGGAAAAGGGCGGTCCATCTTCCCTTCCGAGTCAGGCAATTCTTGCCGCCAGCGCCGTTCCCGCGCCTCGCCGCGCCACCCGATACTCCCTTTCAACCAGTCATGTTACTGTCACGCCAGTTTCATCGATTGTCACATTACCGTCATGAGGAGCCCCTAACCTTCGCGGTGCCGTAGTCATCCGCTCACACACTGGAGGTCTCATGAAATTGATGCAAACCGCGATTGCCGGCCTGGCTGGCGCGCTTTTCGCCGTCGCCGCCCACGCTGCCGACATCACGGGCGCAGGTAGCACGTTCGCGATGCCGATCTATACGAAATGGGCTGCGGACTATCAGCAGTCCGGCGGTTCGAAGGTCAACTACCAGGGCATCGGCTCGTCGGGCGGCCTGAAGCAGATCGTCGCGAAGACGGTCGATTTTGCCGGTTCGGACGCACCGCTGAAGGACGAAGAGCTCGCGAAGGAAGGCCTGTTCCAGTTCCCGACGGTGGTCGGCGGCGTGGTGCCGGTCGTCAACGTGCCGGGCGTGAAGGCCGGCGAACTGACGCTGTCGGGCCCGGTGCTCGGCGACATCTACCTCGGCAAGATCAAGAAGTGGAACGACCCGGCGATCGTCGCGCTGAACCCGAAGGTCAAGCTGCCGGATACGGACATCGCCGTGGTCCGCCGCGCTGACGGTTCGGGTACGAGCTTCATCTGGACGAACTACCTGTCGAAGGTCAACGACGAGTGGAAGTCGAAGATCGGCGAAGGCACGACGGTCAACTGGCCGACGGGCACGGGCGGCAAGGGCAACGACGGCGTCGCGGCCTTCGTGCAGCGCCTGCCGGGCGCGATCGGCTACGTCGAGTGGGCGTACGCGAAGAAGAACAACATGACCTACACGGCCCTGAAGAATTCGACGGGCACGGTGGTCGAGCCGAAAACGGAAACGTTCAAGGCCGCAGCGGCAGGCGCGAACTGGTCGAAGTCGTTCTACCAGATCCTGACGAACCAGCCGGGCAAGGAAGCGTGGCCGGTCGTCGGCGCGACGTTCGTGCTGCTGCACGCGAAGCAGGACAAGCCGGAGCAGGGCGCGGAAACGCTGAAGTTCTTCAGCTGGGCGTTCAAGAACGGCGAGAAGGCTGCCGACAGCCTCGACTACATCTCGCTGCCGGCGTCGGTCGAGACGGAAATCCGCAAGCAGTGGAAGACGAAGGTGACGGACGCTTCGGGCAAGCCGGTCGCCGCCGAGTAAGCCATCCAGCGGTTCGCTGCCCGGCCGTGCCGGTCGGGCAGTGTGTGCGGTAAAGCCGGGCGTTACGGCGCCCGGCGATCAAAAGCAGGCACCCATGTCTGATATTTCATACACGTCCTCCCGATCGCCCGACAGTGCACAGCGCGCGCCGAGCCGTCTCGGGGATGTCCTGTTCGGCGGCCTTGCGCGGCTCGCCGCGATCGTGACCCTGCTGTTGCTGGGCGGGATCATCGTTTCCCTGATCTTTGCGTCGATGCCGACCATCCAGAAGTTCGGCCTCGGCTTTCTGTGGCAATCCGAGTGGGATCCCAACTCGGACATCTACGGCGCACTCGTGCCGATCTACGGCACCATCGTGACGTCGATCATTGCGCTCGTCATTGCAGTGCCGGTCAGTTTCGGCATCGCGTTGTTCCTCACCGAGCTCGCACCCGTGTGGCTGCGCCGTCCGCTCGGCATCGCGATCGAGCTGCTCGCCGCGATTCCGTCGATCGTGTACGGCATGTGGGGGCTGCTCGTGTTCGCGCCGATCTTCGCCGAATACTTCCAGAAACCGATCGGCCGCCTGTTCAAGGACGTGTGGGTGCTCGGCCCGCTGACGTCCGGCGCGCCGATCGGCATCGGCATCCTCGCGGCCGGCGTGATCCTCGCGATCATGATCATCCCGTACATCGCATCGGTGATGCGCGACGTGTTCGAGGTCACGCCGGTGCTGCTGAAGGAATCGGCATACGGAATCGGTTGCACGACCTGGGAAGTGATGTGGAAGGTGGTGCTGCCCTATACGAAGACCGGTGTGATCGGCGGCGTGATGCTCGGCCTCGGCCGCGCACTCGGCGAAACGATGGCCGTGACCTTCGTGATCGGCAACACCAACCTGCTCGACAGCGTGTCGCTGTTCGCGCCGGGCAACAGCATCACGTCGGCGCTCGCGAACGAATTCGCGGAAGCGCAGCCGGGCCTGCATACGTCGGCGCTGATGGAACTGGGCCTGATCCTGTTCGTGATCACGTTCATCGTGCTGTCCATCTCCAAACTGCTGCTGCTTCGTCTCGAGAAGGGAGAGGGCAAGAAATGAGCGAGCCCATCATGAATTTCCCGGGGCCGGACGGCGCCGCGCTCGACGCGATGCGCAACCGCCTGCAGCGCAAGCGCAAGGCCGTCAACGCGATCGCGCTCGCCGCGTCGCTCGGCGCGATGGCCTTCGGCCTGGTGTGGCTCGTGTGGATTCTCTACACGACGGTGCACCTCGGCGTCGGCGGCCTGTCGCTGCAACTGTTCACCGAATCGACGCCGGCACCGAACACGGAAGGCGGCGGTCTCGCGAACGCGATCGTCGGCAGCCTGCTGCTCTGCGGCTTCGGCACGCTGGTCGGCACGCCGATCGGCATCCTCGCGGGCGTCTATCTCGCCGAATACGGCCAGAAGAACCTGCTGGCGAGCACGATCCGCTTCATCAACGACATCCTGCTCTCGGCGCCGTCGATCGTCATCGGCCTGTTCGTGTACGCGATCGTCGTCGCGAAGTCGGGGCGCTTCTCGGGCTGGGCCGGCGTGATCGCGCTCGCGCTGCTGCAGATCCCGATCGTGATCCGCACGACCGAGAACATGCTGAAGCTCGTGCCGAATGCGCTGCGCGAAGCGGCCGTCGCGCTCGGCACGCCGAAGTGGCGCATGGTGCTGAAGATCACGCTGCGCGCGTCGGTCGGCGGGATCGTGACGGGCGTACTGCTCGCGGTCGCGCGGATCGCCGGCGAAACGGCGCCGCTGCTGTTCACCGCACTGTCGAACCAGTTCTTCTCGTGGGACATGAGCCAGCCGATGGCGAACCTGCCGGTCACGATCTACAAGTTCGCGATGAGCCCGTTCGCGGAATGGCAGTCGCTCGCATGGGCGGGCGTGTTCCTGATTACGCTCGGGGTGCTCGGACTGAACGTCCTGGCGCGCTCGATCTTCTCGAAAAAGTAACGGCGGAGCAATCCGATGAATATGGCAGAAAGCCACCTGAATCCCGTCGAGCGCAACGCTGCGCCCACCGGCACGCAAGATGCGGCGAACGGCCGTCCGCTCGCGCCGCTGAACGCGAAGATCGAGGTCAACAACCTCAACTTCTTCTACAACAAGTTCCACGCGCTGAAGAACATCAACCTGCGCATTCCCGAAGGGAAGGTGACGGCGTTCATCGGCCCGTCGGGCTGCGGCAAGTCGACGCTCTTGCGCACGTTCAACAAGATGTTCGCGCTCTATCCGGAGCAGCGCGCCGAAGGCGAAATCCTGATGGACGGCGAGAACCTGCTGACGACGAAGCGCGACATCTCGCTGCTGCGCGCGCGGATCGGCATGGTGTTCCAGAAGCCGACCCCGTTCCCGATGTCAATCTACGACAACATCGCGTTCGGCGTGAAGATGTTCGAAAAGCTCACGCGTTCGGAAATGGACGACCGCGTCGAGTGGGCGCTCACGAAGGCCGCGCTGTGGAACGAAGTGAAGGACAAGCTGAGCCAGAGCGGCTACGGGCTGTCGGGCGGCCAGCAGCAGCGTCTGTGCATCGCGCGCGGCATTGCGATCCGTCCGGAAGTGTTGCTGCTCGACGAACCGTGCTCGGCGCTCGACCCGATCTCGACGGGCCGCATCGAAGAGCTGATCGCGGAGCTGAAGAGCGACTACACGGTCGTGATCGTCACGCACAACATGCAGCAGGCCGCACGCTGCTCGGATTACACGGCCTACATGTACCTGGGCGAGCTGATCGAGTTCGGCGAGACCGAAAAGATCTTCATCAAGCCGGTGCGCAAGGAAACGGAAGACTACATCACCGGCCGCTTCGGTTGATGACGGAGAACAACAGTCATGTCGGATAAACATCTGTCGAGCCAGTTCGATGCGGACCTGAATGCCGTGTCGTCGAAAGTGCTGGAAATGGGCGGCCTCGTGGAGTCGCAGATCGTCGGCGCGATGCACGCGCTGAACGAGTTCGACCGCAGTGCGGCCGAGAAGGTGATCGCGGCCGAGGAAACGCTGAACGCGATGGAAGTGGACATCGACCAGGAGTGCGGCAACATCATCGCGCGGAGGCAGCCCGCAGCGCGCGACCTGCGTCTTTTGATGTCGATTTCGAAAACGATTACGAACCTCGAACGCGCCGGCGACGAGGCCGAGAAGATCGCGAAGCGCGTGCGCCGCCTGGTCGACGAGCCGGCCGCGCGCGCGGTCAACATCGCCGAGATCAAGGTGTCGGGCGAGATGGCCGTGACGATCCTGCGCCGCGCGCTCGACGCGTTCGCGCGTCTCGATACGGTGGCCGCCGCGCAGATCGTCAAGGACGACAAGGAGATCGACATGGAGTTTCGCGCGTTCGTGCGCAAGCTCGTGTCGTACATGCAGGAAGATCCGCGCACGATCTCGGTCGGCCTCGATTACCTGTTCATCGCGAAAGCGATCGAACGGATCGGCGACCACGCGAAGAACATCGCCGAATTCATCATCTACATCGTGAAGGGCACCGACGTGCGGCACCAGCCGCGCGACACGCTCGATCGCGAAGCCAACAGTTAATCGACTCCGTATAGGAAGAACAGAGGTGCCGATGCCCAGCAACATTCTCGTCGTTGAAGATGAGCCCGCGATTTCCGAACTGATCTCGGTGAATCTCCAGCACGCCGGTCACTGCCCGATCCGTGCGTACAACGCCGAACAGGCGCAGAACCTGATCAGCGACGTGCTGCCCGATCTCGTGCTGCTCGACTGGATGCTGCCGGGCAAGTCCGGTATCGCGTTCGCGCGCGACCTGCGCAACAACGAACGGACCAAGCACATCCCGATCATCATGCTCACCGCCCGCGGCGACGAGCAGGACAAGGTGCTCGGCCTCGAGATCGGCGCGGACGACTACGTGACGAAGCCGTTCTCGCCGAAGGAACTGATGGCGCGCATCAAGGCCGTGCTGCGCCGCCGCGCGCCGCAGCTGACCGAGGACGTCGTGTCGATCAACGGGCTGCGCCTCGATCCGGCCACGCATCGCGTCGCCGCGCACGGCGACGGCAGCGAGATCAAGCTCGATCTCGGCCCGACCGAGTTCCGCCTGCTGCATTTCTTCATGACGCATCCGGAGCGCGTGCACAGCCGCACGCAACTGCTCGATCAGGTGTGGGGCGACCATGTGTTCGTCGAGGAGCGTACCGTCGACGTGCACATCAAACGATTGCGCGCGGCCTTGAAACCGGCCGGCTGCGATGCGATGATCGAAACCGTGCGCGGCAGCGGCTACCGCCTCGCCAAGCACGCGTAACGTATTCGGGCATGCCGTGTGCCGCGGCATGCCGTTCATTCTTTCGGACGCTGAATCATGAACATCATCTGGGCGCGCTTTCTGGTGTCGCTCGTGCTGCTCGTGCTGATCGGCGTATTGGTCGGCGTCTTCGCCGGCCCGACCGCGGGCCTTGCGTTCGTGGTCGTGATGCTGGTCGCGCAGGGCTTTTTCAGCACTTTCCATACGCAACGTTTGTGGCGCCTGCTCGATGCGCCGGTCTACGGCGAAGTGCCGAGCGCGCCGGGCATCTGGGGCGAAATCTATTATCGGCTGCACAAGCTCGCGAAGCAGTGGCATGCGCAGGTGCGACAGGTCGAACAGCAGCACTCGCGCTTCATCCAGGCGATCCAGGCATCGCCGAACGGCGTCGCGATGCTCGACGACCACGACCAGATCGAGTGGTGCAACGCGATCGCCGAAGTCCATTTCGGGCTCGATGCGAAGCGCGACCTGCGCCAGCACATCACGAACCTGGTGCGCCATCCCGATTTCGTCCGCTACCTGAATGCGCAGCATTACGACGAGACGCTCGTGATGCGCGGCATGGGCGACTCGCGGCAGAACGTGCTGGCCGTGCAGGTGTTTCCGTACGGCGAGAACCGCAAGCTGCTGCTCACGCAGGACATCACCGAGCTCGAGCGCACCGACGCGATGCGGCGCGACTTCGTCGCGAACGTGTCGCACGAATTGAAGACGCCGCTCACCGTGCTGTCGGGCTTTCTCGAGACGATGCGCGAGCTGCCGCTGAACGAGGAGGATCGCGCGCGCTATCTCGACATGATGGAGCAGCAGGCATCGCGGATGCGGCACATCGTAACCGACCTGCTGGTGCTCGCGAAGCTGGAAGGCGAGAGCAAGCCGCCGGTCGATCACGCGATCGACATGCGTGCGGTGTTCGATCATCTGAAGGAGGATGCGCACACGCTGTCGAACGGGCATCACGACATCGCGTTCTCGATCGACGAGACGCTCGGCGTCACGGGCGCGCAGACGGAACTGTTCAGCGCGTTCGCGAATCTCGTCACGAACGCGATCCGCTATACGCCGGACGGCGGCAAGATCGTCGTGTCGTGGCGGCGCGAAGGCGCGCAGGGCGTGTTTTCCGTCACGGACAGCGGCTTCGGGATTCCGGCCGCGGACCTGCCGCGGCTCACCGAGCGCTTCTACCGCGTCGATCGCAGCCGTTCGCGCGATACGGGCGGCACGGGCCTCGGGCTCGCGATCGTCAAGCACGTGCTGCAGCGGCACGACGCGCATCTGTACGTGCAGAGCGAGGAAGGGCGCGGCAGTACGTTCACCGCACGGTTCCCGGGCTCGCGCATCATCGCGATTCGACCGGCCGCTTACGAGGCATGATCGCGTAGCGGCCGGCGTAAAAAAAGCAGCCCGCGGGCTGCTTTTTTTTGGCGAAGCGGCGCTCGACCCGCATCGCGCCGAGGGCTCACGAGCAGAATTTCGCGAGTAACCCGAGCTGCGCGTTGCGGATCGTCTTGCCGGTGCGACGGCGGCGATAGTGGCCGTCGCTGTGCATCTGCCATGCCGACTGATTGTCGCCGAGGCACACCGACAGCCCTTCGGCGATCACGCGCCGCTTGAGCTTGCGCTCGCGGATCGGGAACGCGACTTCGACGCGGCGGAACAGGTTGCGGTCCATCCAGTCGGCACTCGACAGATAGACGTCCTCGGCGCCGCCCGCGTGGAAATAGTAGATGCGGTGGTGTTCGAGGAAGCGGCCGACGATCGAGCGCACCGTGATGTTTTCCGACAGCCCCGGCACGCCGGGCTTCAGCGCGCAGACGCCGCGCACGATCAGGTCGACCTTGACGCCGGCCTGCGACGCTTCGTACAGCGCGGCGATCACCGACGGCTCCAGCAGCGCGTTCATTTTCGCGACGATGCGCGCGCGCTTGCCGGCCTGCGCATTGACGATCTCCGCGCGGATCGAATCGATGATGCGCGGATGCAGCGTGAACGGCGACTGCCACAGCTCGTGCAGCGTCAGTTCGCCGCCGATCCCGGTCAGTTGCTGGAATACGTGATGAACGTCCTCGCAGATCTTCTGGTCGGCCGTCATCAACCCGAAGTCGGTGTAGAGGCGCGCGGTGCGAGGATGGTAGTTGCCGGTGCCGAGATGCACGTAGCGGCGCAGCGACGCCTTGCCGGCCTGCACCACGCGTCGCACGATCAGCATCATCTTCGCGTGGCACTTGTGGCCGACCACGCCGTACACGACATGCGCCCCGACGGCTTCGAGCTGCGACGCCCAGTTGATGTTGGTTTCCTCGTCGAAGCGCGCGAGCAGCTCGACGACGACGGTCACTTCCTTGCCGTTGCGCGCGGCTTCCATCAGCGCGTCCATCAGCGGCGAGTCGGTGCCGGTGCGGTAGATCGTCTGCTTGATCGCGACGACGCTCGGGTCTCTCGCGGCCTGCTGCAGCAGTTCGAGCACCGGCTGGAAACTCTCGTACGGGTGGTGCAGCAGGATATCGCCGGCGTCGATCGCGTCGAACATCGTCGGCGCGTTGGTGATGGCGGCAGGCGTCGATGCGGTAAACGGCGTGAACTTCAGGTCGGGGCGGTCGACGAGATCGGGAATCTGCATCAGGCGCACGAGGTTCACGGACCCGGCCACGCGATAGCAGTCCTTGTCGCCGAGTTCGCTTTCCTCGAGCAGGCGTCGCACGATGTGCAGCGGCGTGTCGGCCGACACTTCGAGGCGTACCGCGTTGCCGAGGTGGCGCGCGGGCAGTTCGCCCTGCAGCGCGACACGCAGGTTCGTGATTTCGTCTTCGTCGACGAACAGCTCGCTGTTGCGCGTGATGCGGAACTGGTTGCAGCTCTTCACGACGAGTTGCGGGAAGAGTTCGCCGACGAAGCGCTGCATGAACGAGCTCAACAGCACGAAGCCGTGCTCGAAACCCGACAGCGCATGGGGCATGCGCACCACGCGCGGCAGCGCGCGCGGCGCCTGCACGATGCCCATCACGGCCTGGCGACCGAACGCGTCGCGGCCTTCGAGCTCGACGACGAAGTTCAGGCTCTTGTTCAGCACGCGCGGGAACGGATGGGCGGGATCGAGGCCGATCGGCGTCAGCACGGGCAGCAGCTCGTCGAGGAAGTAGTGGCGCGCCCATTCGAGCTGCTCGTCGTTCCACGAGTCGCTCGCATGGAAGTAGATGCCTTCCTGTTCGAGCGCCGGCAGCACGGTTTCGTGCAGCATCGTGTACTGTCGATGAACGAGCCGCTGCGCGCGTTCGACGACGAGATCGTAAGCGTGCTGTAACGACATGCCGTCGGGCGTCAGCGCGCCGGGGTTGTCGCGGATTTGTTCCTGCAGGCCGGCCATCCGGACTTCGAAGAATTCGTCGAGGTTGCTGCTGGTGATGCAGATGAAGCGCAGGCGCTCGAGCAACGGCACTTGCGGATCGGCCGCCTGGGCCAGCACGCGCTCGTTGAAACCGAGGATGCCGAGTTCACGATTGAGAAGCGGGTAACGGACGGACATCGGCAGAGTAGGGGGGAATTCAGGCGATGAATCGAAAGGACGCTCGGAAACTCTCACGGTACGATGACGTGCTGATGACAACAATGGTTTTATATCGGGAAATTCTACGCCGTAACCGTTTCGTCGCATAAATGTTTCGGCTATATGGAATCGAGCCGTGTGCATGCCCGTGAAGCGTGGCAACGGCAAGCGTTCCACGCTTAAAATGTCGCCTTTGATTGATCGCCCGCGGTTGCCGGAACGGCTGCCGCGGAAGAACGCGCACGGAGCCCCCTTCTGATGGTTACAACTCCCCACTTGCTGGCTGCCGTGGATCTCGGCTCGAACAGCTTCCGGCTGATCGTCGGGCGCGTCGAGGAAACGCCGGCGGGCAGCCAGATCTATCCCGTCGACGCGCTGCGCGAGCCGGTCCGGCTGGCCGCCGGCCTGTCGAGCGACAAGATGCTCGATCGCGCGTCGCAGGAGCGTGGCTGGGAGGCGCTCAAGCGGTTCGGCGAGCGCCTGCGCGATTTCCATCCCGATCATGTGCGCGCGGTGGCGACCAACACGCTGCGCGTCGCGAAGAACGCCGCCGAATTCCTCGGCGAGGCCGAGGCGGCGCTCGGGTTCCCGATCGAAGTGATCGCGGGCCGCGAAGAGGCGCGCCTCATCTATGCGGGCGCCGCGCACTCGGTGCCGGCGAGCGCCGGCAAGCGGCTCGTCGTCGACATCGGCGGCGGCTCGACCGAATTCATCATCGGTTCGCACTACACGCCGATCGTGATGGAGAGCCTATATATCGGCTGCGTGAGCCATAGCCGCGCCTTCTTTCCGGCCGGCAACGTCGACGAATACACGATGCGGCAGGCCGAACTCGCGGCCAAGCGCGAGATCCAGATCATTTCGAGCGAATACAAGAAGGCCGGCTGGGACCAGGCGATCGGGTCGTCCGGCACCGCGCGCGCGCTCGCGGAACTCGTCGAGGCGAACGGCTTCAACGATCCGGGCATCACGCACGGCATTTCGCGAGGCGGCCTCGAGCGGCTCAAGCGTGCGCTGATCAAGGCGGAGAACGTCAACCGGCTGAAGCTGATCGCGCTGAAGCCCGACCGCGTGCCGGTGCTCGCGGGCGGTCTGGCGATCATGCTCGCGGTGTTCGAGGAGCTGGGCGTCGACTACGTCGATACGACCGACGGCGCGCTGCGCCTCGGCGTGCTGTACGACCTGCTCGGCCGGACGCAGCACGAGGACATGCGTGCGGTGACCGTCGAGGGTTTCATGCGCCGCTACGGCGTCGATCGTGCGCAGGCCGAGCGGATCGGCGCGCTCGCGGGGCGTTTCTACGACGAGCTCGAGGAAGACGACGAGGAAGCGCGCGAGGAAGGGCGGATGTTCCTCGGCTGGGCGGCCGCGTTGCACGAGATCGGTCTGTCGATCTCGCACAGCGCGTATCACAAGCATTCGGCCTATATCGCGAGCAACGCGGACATGCCGGGTTTTTCGCGCACCGACCAGGCGCGACTCGCCGCGCTCGTGCTCGGCCATGCAGGCAAGCTCGGGAAATTGTCGCAGGCGCGCGAGGTCGAGTGGCCGCTGCTGTTCTGCTTGCGGCTCGCGGCGCTGCTGTGCCGGCGCCGGACCGACGCGGGGCTGCCCGACATTTCCGTTTCGCAGATGAAGAAGGGCGGCTATGAGGTGCGTCTGCCGAACGCCTGGGTCGAGCAGAACCCGTTGACCGACTACAGCCTCAGCCAGGAGGCGGCGGAGTGGGAGAAGGTCGGTATCCCGTATCGCGTGGTGTATACCGGCGCGTGACGGGGCGATAGCGGGCCGGAAGGCGCGTGGGCTCCGGGTGGAGCGATGCCGGCGGCGCGCACCCGTCAGGCGCGGCCGCACCAGCGTGCGGGCGGTCCGCTCAGTCCGACGAGCAGACGATCGCGGTCAGGAACGGGAACGCCTGCTTGACGGTTGCGTCGCTGCCGGCCTTGCGCACGGCTTCCTCGACCGAGCTCTTGGTGCCGCGCACGACGACGCCGTAAGCCCAGTCGCCGATCGGCGTGCCGTCGCCAGGACGGAAGATCGGGTCATTCGCCTGGTAGCCGAGCACGACATAGACGCCGAAGCCGTAGGCCGTCAGCGGGCGGTTCGTGCGGAACGCATTGACCGAGTTGGATTCGACGTGCATCGGCTCCGACTGGATGTCGCCGGCGGCGAGCAGCGGCGCGACGAACTTGTGGCCGGTCGAATGGCAGTCGAGCGCGTCGTCGAGCGCTTTCGCCGACGCAGAGCCGGCGGTGGCGAGCACGAGCAGCGACGCGCAGAGGGCTGGCTTGAGAACGTTGTTTTTCATGCGCGGTTGCGGGTTGTTCATTCGTATTATCGCGTGTTCCAGCAAGTTTCGTGCGCGGGCTTGGCAGTGTATGCGCGGGTGCGTCGATGCGGTGGTTGATCCGTGCCCGGACCGCGCGCCGCGCGTGCCGAAAACGGGTGAGCATCCAAGATGCCGGCAAAAATCGCCCGTAAACGGAAAAAGGGATTACGGTGTTCAACCGTAATCCCTTGATTCCTTTGGTCGGAGCGAAAGGATTCGAACCTTCGACCCTCTGATCCCAAATCAGATGCGCTACCAGGCTGCGCTACGCTCCGACGAGCCAAAGATAATAACGTCGAATGACCGATTCGGTCAATCACGATATGCGGGTAAATGCCCCGACCGCGAACCGGCCGCGATTTGCGACAATTCTCGTGAGATCGGCCGCCCCGCGCGCCGAAGCAAGGAGAACATCATGATGAACCTGATCCTGTGGCGCCATGCCGAGGCCGAAGACTACGCGACGAGCGACCTCGCGCGCCAGCTGACCGTGCGCGGCCGCAAGGATGCGCAGGCAATGGCCAAATGGCTGCGCGGCCGTCTCGAGACGAATACCGTGATCCTCGCGAGCCCGGCGGCGCGCACCGTCCAGACCGTCGAGGCACTGACCGACCAGTACCGCACCGTCGACGCGCTTGCCCCAGGCGGCGGCGTCGACGACGTGCTGGCAGCGGCCGGCTGGCCGGAAGGCATCGCCCCGACGGTCGTGATCGTCGGCCATCAGCCGACGCTCGGCAGCGTCGCCGCGCAATTGATCGCCGGCGGCGACGACAGCTGGAGCATCAAGAAGGGCGGAATCGTGTGGCTGGCGAGCCGCACGCGCGACGGCAGCCGGCAGGCCGTGCTGCGGGCGGTCCTGACGCCCGAACTGGTGTAAGGCCCGTCTGAATTGGTTTGAAGGGATTGATCATACCGTTTCGCGAGCTTTCTGCTAAAGTCAAATCGGCGACACGTCATTGAAAGGACACGGTCGTGCCACATAACGGTCACGGCCGATTACTACATTGGCGGGCATGTCGTCCTATTCCTTACGACCAGGAAAGCCTAATGCGAGAACTGCCGACGCCTACGCTCCCTTTTGCCTCGCTGCCCCTCGACACGTCGCGGCGTCACCTGCCGCGCGCCAGTGAAACCGTCACATCGGAGTATCGCCTGCGCGCCGCATGGGCGCGTACGGAAGACGAATTGCGCGAAGCCCAGCGCCTGCGCTACAGCGTGTTCGCCGAAGAGATGGGCGCGCAGGTCAGCGGCCCTTCCGGGCTCGACGTCGATCCGTTCGACGCGTATTGCGACCACCTCCTGGTCCGCGATCTCGACACGTTGAAAGTCGTCGGCACGTACCGCGTGCTGCCGCCGCACCAGGCGGCGCGTGTCGGCCGCCTGTACGCCGAAGGCGAATTCGACCTGTCGCGGCTCACGCACCTGCGCGGCAAGATGGTCGAGGTCGGCCGCTCGTGCGTGCACAGCGACTATCGCAGCGGCGCCGTCATCATGGCGCTGTGGGGCGGCCTCGGCGCGTACATGATGCAGAACGGCTACGAAACGATGCTCGGCTGCGCGAGCGTGTCGATGGCCGATGGCGGTCACTATGCGGCGAACCTGTACCAGTCGCTGTCGGCAGGCTCGCTGACGGCGCCCGAGTATCGCGCGTTCCCGCACACGGCGCTGCCGGTCGACGAACTGCAGACGGGCACCGTGGTCGCGCCGCCGCCGCTGATCAAGGGTTACCTGCGTCTCGGTGCGAAGATTTGCGGCGCACCGGCCTGGGATCCCGACTTCAACTGCGCGGATTTCCTGACGCTGTTCCGCCTGTCGGACATCAACGCGCGCTACGCCCGCCACTTCCTGGGCTGAGCGGGTCGAATCGCGTCGCACCTTCCGAGGTGCGGCGCGCGCAAGCGAACGCCGTCGCGTGGCCTGTGCCGCGCGACGGCGTTCGTGTATGCGGTTAACGTGTGCGTACCTGGCCCCTGATAATTTCAGCGATACGCAGCGATCACCGTGCCGCGGGGCGGCACGTTCGCGGCGGCCCGGAGGAGGGCCGTACGGCAGCGGCGCGCGCTCAGTGCTTGCGCCGCCAGTCGAGCAGGTGGTGTTCCGCCATCCAGTGGTGGATCATCCCTTCGCCTTCGTGGCTGCGCTTGTATTCGCGCGACTCGAAGTACGACAGCGCGACCAGTACCATCACACCGATGAACAGACCGATCAGGCCCGCAATTTCCTCAGACGACATGGCAGCCTCCTTTCAACGGCACAGCGCCATGCGTACATAGTAGGACATGGACGGCGCAACCCCGAAACCGGATTTCCGCTAGACTCGGCGCGGTCCCGGCGTGCGATGGGCGCGCCGTTTTCTGGAGCCCTACCTGATGAGCCGTATCATGCTGGCCGTGCTGGTCGCATCCCTTCTTGCCGCCTGCAGCAGCGATCCCCGCCAGGCGCGCCGCGGTCACCCGCCCGAGGATCCGGCTGACTATCGCGGCGTGCCGACCGACATGACGCCGCCGTCGATGCTCGACGCGCCGTCGCCGAAACCCGTGCAGTAACGGTCGCTCGGCCCCGCTGTCACGCGCGGGCCGCGGATGCGGCTTGCGGGTCCGCGCCAATGCGCTGCAACAGCGCCGGCAGGTAGCGCGCGAGCGTCGCGCCGCGCGCCGCCATGAACAGCAGTAGCGCGAACCAGAGACCGTGATTGCCGAACGTGTCGACGGCGGCGAGCGTGGCCGCGATGAAGATCGACAACGACACGACCATCGCGCGCATCAGCGACTGCGTCTGCGTCGCGCCGATGAACACGCCGTCGAGAAGGAAGCCCCAGACCGACACGATCGGCGAGATCGCGGCCCACGGCAGGTAGCGCAGCGCGACGGCGCGGATCTCGGCCTGATCGGTCAGACGCGCGACGATCCAGCCGCCCGCGGCCCAGTAAACGAGCGCGAACAGCAGCGCACCGAGCGCCGACCAGAGCAGCGTGACGCGCACGGCTTGCCGGAATGCGTGGCGATCGCGCGCGCCGGCCGCCGCGCCGACGAGCGCCTCGGCCGCATGCGCGAAGCCGTCGAGGCCGTACGCCATGAAGGTCTGAAAATTCAGCAGCAGCGCATTCGCGGCGAGTGTCGCGTCGCCTTGTTTTGCGCCGAGATGCGCGAACCACCCGAATGCGCCGAGCAGGCACAGGGTGCGCAGGAAGATGTCGCGATTGAGCACGATCAGCCGCTTGAGCGCGACCCGATCGGCAAGCGCGCGTACCGCGAGCGGTGCAAGGCCGCGCGGCCGCAGCCGCCACAGCATCCACGCGCCGAGCGCGAAGCCGCACGCGTCCGCGGTGGCGGTCGCGGCGCCGATGCCGGCGATGCCCCAACCGAAACCGTACACGTAGAGCAGCACGGCGCCGATGTTCACCGCATTGATGAACACCTGTGCGACGAGTGCGAGCCGAACGCGCTGCACGCCGAGCAGGTAACCGAGCACCACGTAGTTCGCGAGCGCGAACGGCGCGCTCCAGATCCGTGCGTGGCTGTATGCGAGCGCCGTCGTGTGGACGGCGTCGCTGCCGCCGAGCGCGGACAGCGCGAACGACAGCAGCGGCGCCTGCAGCGCGAGCACCGCGGCGCCGAGCGCGAACGCGACGATCAGCGCGCGCAGCAGATTCAGGCGGATCCCGGCGGCGTTGCCGGCGCCATGCGCCTGCGCGACGAGGCCGGTGGTTCCCATCCGAAGGAAGCCGAAGCCCCAGAACACGAAATTGAAGAACAGCCCGCCGAGCGCGACGCCGCCGAGATATTGCGCCCCGTCGAGGTGGCCGGCGACGGCCGTGTCGACGGCGCCGAGGATCGGCTGGGTCAGGTTCGCGACGACGATCGGGAACGCGAGCGCGAGGACGCGCCGATCCGTGACGGCGGCCGCAGCGCCGCCGGCCCCGTGAGGTAAGGCGGATTCGGACATGGCGGACGCGTCAGGCGCGTTCCTGTACGCAGACCCACGGCGAGACGACGACCGCCCACAGTTCCGGATTGCGCGTCGCGTAGTCGGCTGCGGTCTCGGCCGGCATGCGCGCGACGAGGCCGGACGACAGCCAGCGCGTGACCTGTTCGGTATCGTCGCTGGCGACCGCTTCCGCGACGCTGACGAGATCGAGGTCGCGCGCAACCGACAGCAGCTTGCCCTGCGCGAAGAAGCGTTCGAGATCGCACCAGTCGATCTTGGCGGTCTCGCCGAGGAGTTTGGCGTAGAGCGGGCTGTGCGGCGCGCCCGTGGCGGAGTGTTGATCAGAGGACATCGGTTTCTTGGAAAAACTGCGTGGCGCCACTATAAACCATCCGGCCGAGCGGGCCGAGCGAGCGGGCCGCTCACGCGTCGCGCAGCGCGCGGCGCACGATTTTGCCGGTGGCGGTCATCGGCAGGCTGTCGACGAACGCGATCGCGCGCGGATACTCGTGCGCGGCGAGTCGCGTGCGCACGTGTTCCTGCAGCGCGCTCACGAGCGCAGCGTCGCCGGCGTGGCCGGGGTTCAGCACGACGAACGCCTTGACGATTTCGGTGCGCGTCGCGTCGGGCACGCCGACGACGGCCGCCATTCGCACCGCCGGATGCGTGAGCAGGCAATCCTCGATCGGGCCCGGGCCGATCCGGTAACCGGCGCTCGTGATTACGTCGTCGTCGCGGCCGACGAAGCGCACGAAACCGTCGGCATCGATCGTGCCCGTATCGCCGGTGAGCAGGTAGTCGCCCGCGAACTTGTCGCGCGTCGCGCCGGGGTTGCGCCAGTATTCGAGAAACATCACCGGATCGGGGCGGCGCACCGCGATGCGGCCTTCGACGCCGGGCGGCAGCGGCGCGCCCTCAGCGTCGACGATCGCGACCGCATGGCCGGGCACCGCCTTGCCGATCGCGCCGGGCTGCGCATCGAACAGCGCCGCGCACGACGACAGCACCATGTTGCACTCGGTCTGCCCGTAGAACTCGTTGATCGTCACGCCGAGCGCGTCGCGGCCCCACGCCGTCAATTCGGTGCCGAGCGATTCGCCGCCGCTTGCGACCGATTTCAGCGACAACGCGTAGCGTTCGCGCGGCGCCGCGACGGCGCGCATCAGCTTCAGCGCGGTGGGCGGCAGAAACGCGTGGGTGACGCCGTGCCGCGCCATCAGCGCGAACGCCGCGTCGCCGTCGAATTTCTCGAAGCGGCGCGCGAGTACCGGCACGCCGTGATGCCATGACGGCAGCAGCACGTCGAGCAGCCCGCCGATCCATGCCCAGTCGGCGGGCGTCCAGAACAGGCGTGCGTCGCGCGGGAAGCACTGCTGCGACATCTCGACGCCCGGCAGGTGGCCGAGCAGCACGCGATGCGCGTGTAGCGCGCCTTTCGGCTTGCCCGTCGTGCCGGACGTATAGATGATCACGGCCGGATCGTCGGCGGCCGTATCGGCCGGCACGAAGTCCGGCGATTCGGCGGCGAGCGCCGCGTCATAGCGAAGCACGCCCGGCGCATCGGGCGCATCGTCGCCGATGCAGTAGACGGTATGCAGTGCCGGCAGCCGTGCGCGCAGCGGCGCGATCTTCGCGTAGCCGGCCGCGTCGGTGACGAGCGTGGCGGCTTCGCTGTTCGCGAGCCGGTACTCGAGCGCATCGACGCCGAACAGCGTGAAGAGCGGCACGGCGATCGCGCCGAACTTGTACGCGGCGAGATGGGCGATCGCCGTTTCGGGGCCCTGCGCGAGAAAGATGCCGATCCGGTCGCCGCGCCGCAGGCCGGCGCGCGCAAAGCTGTTCGCGAGCCGGTTAGAAGCATTCTTCAGGTCGTCGAACGTGATGCGGGAGACGTCGCCTTGCGCCGTTTCGTGGATCAGCGCGAGGCGTCCGCTGCCGTCGGCCCATTTGTCGCACACGTCCACGCCGATGTTGTAATGCGTCGGAATGTCCCAGTGGAAGCGGGAGAGGAGGTGGTCGTAGCGGTCGGCGGCGGGCAGCATCGCATGGTCTCCCGGATGTCGGCGTGGCGTCGGGTGAACGGCTTACATCAGGATTTCACGCAGACGAATTCACAATGGTGTTCGCTGATAGGGAATGTTCTGACTCGTCCAACAGTTACGGCTCAGTGCACGATTCCACAATGACGCATAAGATCAAGACAAAACAGTGGTGTGACCATGGATTTGCTTCTGATAGCTGCGGGGTTCAGCCTGATCGGAATCGGTGTGCTGGTGGCGTTTGCTCGTCATGTCGATCCGTTGTCCGGCCGTTTCACCGGACGTCTGCGCAAGCGCTGACTCGATTTTTTCCGTTTTCGCCGTGACGGCACGCGATGCGCGCCGGCGTCGCGTGTCGTCCATCGCGCGCTCAGCGCGCCGGCAGGTAGCGTGACGGATCGATCGAGCGGCCGCCATAGCGCAGCTCGAAATGCAGCGCGACGCGATCGCTGTCGCTGTTGCCCATCTCGGCAATCGATTGCCCTTGCGTGACCGACTGGCCTTCCTTCACCAGCAACGCGCGGTTGTGCGCGTAGGCCGTCAGGTAATCGGCGTTGTGCTTCAGGATGATCAGGTTGCCGTAGCCGCGCAACCCGTTACCGGCATAGACCACGACACCCGGTGCGGCCGCGACCACGGGCGTGCCCGGCGAATTCGCGATATCGATGCCCTTCGATTTCGAACCGTCGAACGTGCGCACCACGTTGCCGGCCGCCGGCCAGATCAGCGCAATGCTCGTGGCCGGTTTCACGGCCGATTCGACCGGCGCGGAAGGGGCCGGCCGCGCGCGGCCCGCGCTGCCGGTGCCGGTGGTCGATGGCGTCGATGCGGTGGCCGTGCCGGGCGGCGGTGCGACGCGCAGCACCTGGCCGACTTCGATCGCATCGGGGTTCGTCATTTGGTTCCAGCGCACGATGCTCTGTACCGACGTGCGGTTTTCACGCGCGATCTTGTAGAGCGTGTCGCCACGCTCGACGCGATAGAACCCGGGGCCGACGGGCGCGGAGCCGCACGCGACGAGCAGGGCGGCGCAGGCGGCTGCGAAGAGTCGCTTCGTTGTTGTTCCGAACATTGAACCTCGCAAAACCCTGCCGCGCGTGACGCGGCAGGCAACACAAAACGTCCGATTTTAACGGGTTCGACCCGCGCACCGCAGTTTCGGTCGCAGGCGGGTCGCCGCGCCCCGGTTCGATGCGTGCCGAATCAGCCGGCGAGCGGGGCGACGCGGATCCGCAGCGTGGCCGTTTCGGTCGCGCCCGGTGCGAGCATGCGCAGCCCGAGGCCGTTGTGGATCGCATCGGGCAGGCCGAGCCACGGCTCGACGCAATAGAAGTCCGAATCCGGCTTTTCGGTCCACGTCGTGACCGCATACCACGGGATCGAGCCCGGCACGTCCAGCGCGATCTCGATCGTGCGACGGCGGCCCGGCATCACGATGCGCACCGGCGCGGACGGCTCGCCGTCGAGACAGTGGAAACGATCGAGGATGTCCGGATTGTCGAGGCGGTAACGGGCTTCGCCTGGTTCGAGCGGGCTGATCGAGCCGTCCGCGCGCTGTTGGCAACGGCGGGTCGGCGGCAGCTCGAGGAGGGTGTCGGCCCGCTCGTCGTGCGGCAGCGCGAAGTAGAAATGGTGGCCGGCGTAATAGGGTAGTGGCGTGTCGCCGCGATTGGCGGTCGTCAGCGCGACTTCCAGCGTATGCGCGTCGGCCAGCCGGTAGGTCGTTTCGAACCGGAAATCGAACGGGTAGCTCGCGTGCAGCGCGTCGTTTGCGTCGAGCGTCATCGTCAGCGCGGCGCCGTCGGCCGACGGGTGCGCGTCGAACGGCAGGTCGCGCGCAAAACCGTGCATCGGCAGATCGCGAACCACGCCGGCGGCGTCGCGCCAGCGACCGATTTCACCGTCGACGCGGTGGCGGCCGAGGAACGGAAACAGCAGCGGATTGCCGCCGCGCACGCGGGCGAGGTTGTTCCAATCGGCGGTTTCCGGCCAGAAGATCACCGGTTCGCCATCGACGTGCCAGGACAGCAGACGGCCGCCGAATTGCGGAGCGACCCGGGCGAGCGACGGGCCGGCGTGAAGTTCGTGAATGTCGTGTTGCTGGAAGGTGGGCATGGCGAATCGGGTTGGAAGTGACTGGAGCAACGTGCGTTCCATTATCGGGCCGCAGGCGGTCGGGGAAAACCCTTCTCGGGAAATTGCGAGTTTTTAACGCCGTCGACGGTCTGGATAATGCCTCTAAACCGGTGATGTTGCCGGGTCATGACACTTCGCGGAGGGGGCCATGGATCTGGCAATGGCAATGGGAATCGCACTGTTCGGCATGTTTACCGGCAGCACGGTATTATTTTTCTATCAGCTCGGCCGCTGACGGCAATTTCTGCCGAAGCCTACAAGCCCGCCATGCAAATGGCGGGCTTTTTGCTTTCTGAGCGCTTACAAATTGCAAGCGTTTGTGTGCATTGCCGCAATATCCTGCCAAATGCCTTGGCGCAGTAATCCTGCCTCGGCATAATCGGGGCGCGTTTTTCAGGACGCGCATCGCGTCGTCCGCCTTCCTTCCCGCTTAATCTTCACTAAAAGGACCGACGCGTGAGCCTCTGGTTTCTGGTATTCCTGAGCGTCCTGCAGGGCGTTACCGAACTCTTCCCCGTCAGCAGTCTTGGCCATACGCTGCTCGTGCCGGCGCTGTTCGGCATGCACATCGACAAGCACGCGCCGCAACTGCTGCCCTTTCTCGTCGCGCTCCACCTCGGCACCGCGCTGGCGCTGCTGTGGTACTTCCGCGCGCGCTGGATCGCGCTGATCGGCGGCTTCTTCGCGCAGCTCGGCGGCCGCAAGAACGACGACGGGCACCTGATGTGGGCGCTGATCATCGGCACGATTCCGACCGGCATCGTCGGGCTGCTGCTCGAGA
This sequence comes from Burkholderia sp. ABCPW 11, assembly GCF_001523445.1. Taxonomy (NCBI): domain Bacteria; kingdom Pseudomonadati; phylum Pseudomonadota; class Betaproteobacteria; order Burkholderiales; family Burkholderiaceae; genus Burkholderia; species Burkholderia sp. ABCPW 11. The sequence goes on from NZ_LOVM01000041.1 coordinate 151,839, forward strand.
AGCGCATCGAACGCGTGTTTCACGATCTGCGGATCGTCGCGATCGCGCTGATTGTCAATGGCGTGTTGCTGTGGCTCGGCGATCGTATTCAGCGCAGCCGCGCGCATCGGCCGCCCGAGAAGATGACGTTCAAGCAGGCGTTCTTCGTGGGCCTCGCGCAGATCGGCGCACTGATTCCGGGCTTCTCGCGCAGCGGGTTGACGATGATCGCCGGCAACGCGGCGGGGCTGACGGCGGAGAAGGCGGCGGAATTCTCGTTTCTGCTCGGCACGCCGATCATCTTCGCCGCGGGCGTGCTCGAATTGCCGAAGCTGTTCCATGCGCGCGATCAGCTCGCCGATGCGCTGCTCGGCGGCGTGCTGACGGCGATCGCCGCGTACCTGAGCGTGCGGTTTCTGATGCGCTATTTCGAAGGGCGCGGCCGGCTCGCGTCGTTCGGCGTGTATTGTGTGATCGCCGGTGTGTTCTGCCTCGGCTGGTTCATGCTGCATCCGCAGCCGGTTTGACGCCGCGGGCGCTGGTCTCGCGTGATCCGGCGCGATGATCGGGTATAATTTCGGGCTCGGCTTCGTGTCGGGCCCGTTTTGGTTTCGGGGGGTTGAGTGGTTGTGATTGCGGGCGGTGTTGCCGTTGCTCCTCGCTCAAAAGCCCGATGCTCCAATGCGGTCCGCGTCAGGCCATGTCTTTTCTCCCTCGACCGCCCTTAGCTCAGTTGGATAGAGCAACGGCCTTCTAAGCCGTAGGTCACACGTTCGAATCGTGTAGGGCGGGCCAGAATTCTTCGCTTATTCAAGTACTTACAATCTCGCCTTAACCGCTTGGTTGGGATCGGATACGGGTCTGCTGTACTCTCGTTGTGGCGAGAGTGTGGCGAATTCTACCTTCCTGTTCGCACACCGCTCAAACTGCCGGGCCGAAATTTGATGGATATCGTTGCTCGGGCCTAGCCGCAAACCGCCCGCGAGGTATTATTCACGGCAGCATCGGACAGTTCTCGCAGAAAGGATAGCCGTGAGCGATCAACACTTCTACAGCGACATCAGATTTTGGCAATTCGCGGTGGCGTTCATCGCCTTATTGCTTACGCAACTGCCTCCAGTTCGGCTTTGGTTCAAGCGCGCAAAACTCGATGTTGAGTGCTTCGACAGAATTGTTCTGGATGAGGAGGTTGGTTCGCCGCACGCGCAGTGGCATCTATCGATCACGAACACTGGTGGACGAGAGGTCCGAATTCAGAAGATCACTCTCGCAGTTGCGCGCGGGCAAGAGCGAAGAGAGAGGTGGCCTCGCTCGTTCGGACAGTTTTCTGAGATTTTTAAGTGGAGCGTCCGAGGCAATCATGCTGCCGATTTGATCGAGGCAGCGTCGCGAAGTATGCCTCATCCGGCGTCTGATCCGCCAGGCTCGAATGGGGCCGTTTCCGGTTGTACAAGTTGATGTACTCGCCGATGGAGCGCCGGGCATGGCTGACCGACTCGTACGCTTTCAGGTAGACCTCTTCGTACTCGATGCTTCGCCACACCCGTTCGACGAACACGTTGTCGCGCCAGCTTCCCTTGCCGTCCATCGACAGCCGGATGCCTCGGCCCAATACGGCTTCCGTGAACGCGTTCGCCGTGAATTGGCTGCCCTGATCGGTGTTCACAATGTCGGGCTGCCCGTAGCGCGCGAACGCTTCCTCGAGCGCCTCGACAGCGTGCACTGCTTCCAGCGTGATCGCTACCCGGTGCGAGAGCACCTTGCGACTTGACCGATCCACTACCGCCGTCAGGTACACGAAGCCTCGCGCCATCGGAATGTATGTCGTGTCCAGTGCCCACGCCTGATTGGCCCGGGCGATTTTCATGCCGCGCAGCAGGTACGGCCAGATCTTGTGCTGTGCATTACGTCGGCTCGTGTCCGGCTTGCAGTACAGCGCTTCCACGCCAATGCGTTTCATCAGCGTGCGCACGCGGCGGCGGCCGACCTCATGGCCTTCCCGGCGCAACAGCCGCGCCAGCATCCGCGCTCCGGCAAACGGAAACTCCATGTGCAGTTCGTCGATTCGCCGCATCAGCAACTGATCCGCCTCGCTCACGGGCTGCGCCCGGTAATACGCGCTCGATCTCGCGATGCCAACCAGTCGCGTCTGTCGCGAAACCGGCAGCGCATGCGTACGGTCAATCATCGCTTTGCGCTCAGCAGTCCGGCTTTGCCGAGCGCTCCGGACAAAAAATCATTCTCCAGCGTCAACTGTCCGATCTTCGCGTGCAGCGTTTTCACGTCCACCGGCGGCTCGTTCGACGGTGGACCGGCCGCACCGAACACATCCGCCGCGCGCTCCTGCAGTTGCCGCTTCCACTCCGTGATCTGATTCGGGTGCACATCGAACTGCTGCGCCAGTTCGGCCAGCGTGCGTTCGCCCTTGACCGCCGCCAGGGCCACTTTCGCTTTGAACGCCGCTGAGTGCGTCCGTCGGCTTCTCTTCGTCATCTTTCCGGTTCCTTTGCCTGCATTATCGCTGGCTCAGGCCCAGGGCATTCCACTTACCCGACTGTCCGAATTTGCACGGCCACCTCTCTGCGGCCATTGAAACTGAGCTAACGAAACTTAACCAACAATTCCTGGCGGGCCGTCTCAGTGATACGCAACTTGTGCTCGGTGTCGGGCGCATTCAAAATATGGCGAGAGAAGGATTGGAGTCCGGTAAATATTTGGTTGATGCAATAACGGGAAGGTTACTTTGATGAATGCACGTTTCTTTGTTGTTAAATACCGCGCTGGAGACCCAGGCTGCCCTCCATACCTATCGGGAGAATTGAACCGTGATGAATGGGAGTGGCCGATGTATGTGGCTGATCCGTTTGGCGTCGATGTAAAGCATGAATATATTTTCACGCTATCAGATCCATCGATTTCGATTGATTTCGATTTCTATGGAGCGCAAACGAATTACGTGTCAAAAGAGTTTTTGGCTGCGTGTGAAAAATTGGGGGTTAGATATAGGGCGGTCCCCATTGGCATCGTTGCGGGTGGAAAGCCAGCGGGTAATAAGGCGTATTCAATTTTCTTGCCGGCAGATCATGAGTCTCTGCTTGATCGACAAAGGTCGGACTATTCCGAGGACCGGGATCTGGAAACAAAAGAGGTCGCCGAGAATAAGTTGTTTCCAGGGACTCCAATGTATAGTTGGATCAAAACCTTCATTCCGCGCGACGACTGTGCTGGCAATCTTTTTAGATGTACCGAAACAATGGAGCTGGTATGTAGTCAGGGGTTTAAGTCGGAAGTGGAGCGATGCGCATTGAAAGGTATTGATTTTTCGCTGATCGATGAAAGCTATTCCTATGACCCTTGGGGTGAGGCACCGTAGGCCGCTATTTATCTGGGCGCTATGATTTGGATGTGAGGCAATGCGTGAGTGACGTTTACGGTTTGAGGCAGGATGAAGCATTTCAGCCTCTCGTTCAAGTCGATGATGACTGTGAAATCGCATATGACAAGAGCGTAGCTATACGAGCAACCACTCTATGTGGGCGAGGGTTTGGCCGCGACTACGACCCCGTTAAGCTTACGTGGGGCACTTCGCGCAGAAAAAAGACTGGCGACGTTCATACGATGCTATCTCCGTTTCTCGTGTTTAGTGAGAGGGCGCTGGATGTATTGGAGCCGGTACTTCGTGACAGCGGGGAGATATTGCAGGTCGATGCCCCGATAAAAGACATGTCCGGATTTCATGTAACCCGGGTGATAGAGAATGCTGTCGATATGGATGCATCAAAATTCAAAGTCTATCCTCAGGCAACGGTTTTTAATAAAATATTTCTTCTGAAGAGTCAAATTGAAGGGGTTGATATATTTCGCCTAAAAGAAAGTCCTGCTACAGTATTCGTATCCGAGCGTTTTAGAGAGCTTGTAGAGCAAAATAGGCTAAAGGGGTTCGATTTCAGCGGGATTATTTCTCAGTCTGATAAATAGGGTTTAGCAACTCTGTGTGACTGGTCCGAGCCTGGTGCAGGCTGCTTCGATCTCACGAGAGTAAGTTGCGAGAATCATACGTTGGGGGTGGTCAGCTTCTTGGCCTCTATGCGCGGGTAGGCCAACGAAAAGAATTTAGCGGAGCAGCAACGTTGTCACTCGATCAGTTGAAGCGAATGCGAGAGGCAAACCGCCCATCACTCCACCGTCACCGATTTCGCCAGATTCCTCGGCTTGTCGATATCCGCCCCCCGCAAGCACGCCGCGTGATACGCGAGCAACTGCAACGGCACGACGTGCAGAATCGGCGACAACAACCCGTAGTAATCCGGCATTCGCAGCACCGACACGCCTTCGCCGTTGTCGATCCGCGTATCGGCGTCCGCGAACACATAAAGCTGCCCGCCGCGGGCCCGCACTTCCTGCATGTTCGACTTGAGCTTTTCGAGCAGCGCGTCGTTCGGCGCGATCGTGGCGACGGGCATCGTATGCGTGACGAGCGCGAGGGGCCCGTGTTTCAGCTCGCCGGCCGGATACGCTTCCGCGTGGATATACGAGATTTCCTTCAGCTTCAGCGCACCTTCGAGCGCGATCGGGTAGTGCAGCCCGCGCCCGAGAAACAGCGCGTTTTCATGTCGCGAGAATTCCGCGGCCCAGCGTGCGACCTGCGGCTCCAGCCCCAGCACGTCTTCGAGCGCGCCAGGCAGGCGCCGCAACTGCATCGTGTAGCGCGCGAGCTGCGCGTCGTCGACGTAGCCGCGCAGCCGCCCGAGCGTGACGGCGAGAATGAACAGCGCGACGAGCTGCGTCGTGAACGCCTTGGTCGACGCGACGCCGATTTCCGGGCCGGCCCGTGTCAGGAAGCGCAAGCCGGTCTGGCGCATCATCGCGCTGGTCGGCACGTTGCAGATCGCCAGCGTGTCGATGTGGCCGAGCGCCTGCGCATACTTGAGCGCGGCGAGCGTGTCCGCGGTCTCGCCGGATTGCGACACGCTGACCACCAGCGTATTCGGCATCGCGAGCGCGTCGCTGTAGCGGTATTCGCTCGCAATCTCGACCTGCGCGGGGATGCGCGCGATCGTTTCGAGCCAGCGGCGCGCAGTCAGGCCGGAATAGTGGCTCGTGCCGCACGCGAGGATCAGCACGTTGTCGATCTGCTCGAACGCGCGCGCGGCGTCCGGGCCGAATACTGCGGGATCGAACAGCCCGGCATCGGGGATGGTCGCGGCCACGGCCTGCGGCTGCTCGAAGATTTCCTTCTGCATGAAGTGCCGGTATGGCCCGAGTTCGACCACGCCTTGCGCGGACGAAACGGTCTGTATCGCGCGTTCGACCGGCGCGCCGGCGCGATCGAGCACCCGTACGCCACCCGGCGTCAGTTCGACGATGTCGCCTTCCTCGAGAAAGATGAAGCGGTCGGTGATGCCGGCGAGCGCGAGCGCGTCGGACGCGAGAAAGCATTCGCCGTCCTTCACGCCGACGACGAGCGGCGAGCCGGCTCGCGCGCCGATCAGCCGCTGCGGCTCATGCTTGCTGAACACCGCGATCGCATAGGCGCCGTGCAGTTGCGAGGTCGCATCGCGTACGGCGGCGAGGAGGTCGCCGCGATACTTGCTGTGGATCAGATGCGCGACCACTTCGGTGTCGGTCTGACCGTCGAACTCGTAGTGTGCGTCGGAAAGTTGCTTGCGCAACGTTTCGTGGTTCTCGATGATGCCGTTGTGAACCAGCGCGATTTCGTCGCGCGAGAAGATCGGATGCGCATTGCAGGTGGCGGGCGCGCCGTGGGTTGCCCAGCGGGTGTGCGCGATGCCGGTGCTGCCGGTCAGGCCGGCGCTGCGCACGTGGGCGTCGAGATCGGCGACGCGCGACATGCTGCGCTCGCGGCGTGCCTGGCCGTCGACGACCGTCGCCACCCCGCATGAATCGTAGCCGCGATATTCGAGGCGGCGCAGACCCTCGATCAGAATCGGGACGATATCCCGTTGCGCGACCGCGCCGACGATGCCACACATGACTCGTCTCCTTTCCTGTAGATGTCCCCGGACCGTGCGCACGCGTGGATCAGCGCAACGCGGTCTCCGTCGTCGCCGCCGTCGTGAAGCCGCATTGAGCGGGCGCGACCGGGTCGGCCATCCGGCTTTCGAATGCCAGGTAAAGCGCCTCCTCCAGTACGTTCCAGTGCGCGCCGTGCCGGTACGGGCCCGATCGCGCATGCCAGCACGCGACCGTGCTCCTGTCGTTCATCTTGAATGCGATCAGTGCGATCAAGCCCCACGGATAATCGGATCCGGCGAGTTGAAGCCAGGTCTTGCCGTACTTCTGCATCCACTGCGCATAGATCGTCTCGTTCGATTGTTCGGGAACCTGAATACCCGACAGGAGCGGAAAGATTTGTGCGACTTTCGCTGGATAGAACGTCGTGTCGCTGATGCGCTGCGTGCTCGCGCGAAAACCAGTCTGCATGCCGCGCCAGAACACCTTCAGGATCGCGGACGCGAGCCGGTCGGCGCGCTGGCTCCACGGGCCGGCGCGTGCGTAATCGGCATGCCGGACGTAATACGCCGCGAGCGCCCGGAACGCGCTGTGCACCTCGACGTTGTCCATCAGCAGCGCGACGTGCAGCGTCGACGAGATCTGGTAAACGCCGGTGGGCTTGCCGAGCAGCGTGTCGAGATGCGCACCTGCGCGATTGAGGCTGAGTTCCCATGCGGCAGGCAGGCCGTCGGGCGGCGCGAAGCGGGCGAGGAGTTCGATCCAGGTCGCCATCATCGCGTCGTCGGCGTCGGCTTCGGCACAGGCGCTGTACTGGCCGTTCTTCACGCAGTAGCGATCGAAACCGCCGTCCGGACGCTGGCGCGGCAACAGCCACGCGATCCATGTGAGCGCGGCCTGATGGGCGTCGAGCCCGGCATCGGCGGCGCCGAGCAGCGCCTTCGCCGCGAAATAAGGATCGATGCCGGAGCCGTTCAGGCGTACGGTGATCGCGCCGTCGGGACGCTGGTAGAGTCCGTTGAGCTGGAGTTCGGCAGCGTTCGCATGCAGCGCGACGCCGCATGCGGCGACACAGCAGGCGACGCACCACCGGCGGCATAGCCGGGCGGTGGCCGCCGCGCGCGTGCGTGCGGCCGGGAAAAGCGCGGGCCGGTTCATGATTTGGGGCTCCTGCGCGGTGGTCCTGCGCAAATCCCGCCGGGTGCGGCGTTGGCCGCGTCGCGCGCCGGCGGGTGTGTCGATGTCGCGGCTCAGTGCACCTTGGCGCTGGTGAACGTGAGACTGGTGCCGCCGTTCGCGGTCACGAGCCAGTAGGTCGCGTCGGTGATGACGACGCTGCCGCTGCCTTGCGTGATCGACGGCAGTGCGAAGCCCTTCTTCGGCAGCAGCCACGTCATGTTCGCGAGGCTGGTCGGGTGGCTGGCGGCGAACGTCCAGCCGCTGCCCGTGTCGGTGGCCGACCATGTGACGTTCAGGCGCGCGCGGTCGAAGATCGTGATGTCGCTCATCGTGTACCACCTGAACTGACCCATCAGTTTCAGCGTATTGGCTTGCGAGAAGATCGCGGACAACGTCGACGTGTAGGACGACGCACCGAGCGGGTGCGCGTAGATCAGCCGGCTCGTGCGGTTCGCGACGACGAAGTTCATCAAGGATGCGTACCAGTTGTTCACGTCGCTCGTCGGCACCGCGTACTGCTGGAACTCCTCGAACGTCGCGTACTTGCCGAACGGCATCACCGGGTATGCCCACAGGCCCGGGTTCAGCAGTGCGCCGTTGCGGTATGCGCGGGTCGGCGGCGAGCCGGTGTGGCCGGTGAAGTAGTAGCCGTTGAAGCCGTTGCTTTCGAGCCAGTTGACCGACCAGGTCGGCGTGTTGCCTTCCGGCGCCGCATACTCGACATCGGGCAAGCCCGTCGCGGCCTGAACGGCCTGGTGGTTCATCACCAGATACTGCGTGAACGTGCTCGCGTTCGTTTCGCTCGCATTCGCCCCCCAGTAATCGTGGATCCAGCCGCCGTGGCTGCCGACGTGCTGGCCCTTGGTCACGAAATACTTGACGAGATTCTGCGCGGTGGGGTTGTTGGCGAGGTTGATGCCGTTGCCGTCGCCGAATGTCGCTTCATCGGGGCCGGCCGTGATGACGAGCGAGAACGGCCCGTTGTTCCAGACGCCGAGGCTCTTCAGGTAAAGCGCCGGCTGGATCTGGTCGCCCGCGCAGAAGTGCCAGTTGAATACGAGACCCGGCATTGCCTTCGGCAGCGGCGACAGCGACGCCAGGTTCAGCATCTGCGTGCCGAAATAATGCAGGTAGCCGTGAATCAGCATGCCGTCGGTCTGGCCGTCGAGGTAGGCGAGCGGCAGGTTGACGAACAGCACGCCGCCGTTGCCGTACGTGTTGTAGCCGGACACCAGCCCGAAGGTCGGTGAAGTCAGGATCGTCGTGCCGGTGTACGTCCCCTGCGTGACGAAACTCGGATAGGTGAGAAAGCCGTATACGTAACCGGAGATGCCTTCGAGCGTGTCGGTGCTGGTGGCCAGCGTCGACGCGAGCGTGTTGGCCTTCTTGCCGGTCGACGTGCTCAGGAGCGAGCTGGCGGTATACGTCGTGGTCTTCTTCAGCTTGCCGGTCACGGTGCCGGTAAGCTTCGGAAGCGATTGGCTCAACACGCCGCTGCCCGTGGGCGGCGTCGTGTACTGGAACCATGCCCCGTGGTTGTAATTGACGAGGCCACCCGGATTCGACGGACTGGCGGCCAGAAACAGGGCGCTGCCCGACGTCGAACTCGTCGACGTGCCCGCGGTGCTCGTCGATGCGAGCGCGGTCGCCGTCGTGGGGGACGACGAAGCCGTGGTCCATGCCATCGACTTGCCGGGGGGCACCTGGAGCGTGCGCAGCCAGCTGCTCATGCCGGTCACGTTGCCGAGGCCGATCATGTTGCCGCCGTATTGGTCGTACAGCACATAGTCCACACCGACCATGCTGCTGAAGCGCGATTTCGGGCTGACGTAGAAGCCGGCCGCGTTCAGGACGCCGAAATCGTAGACGAGCATCACCTTGCCGCCGTTCAGCGCATAGTTCTGGATCGCCGTCACGAGCGTGTCGTCGGCCGTCGTATGCACCTGGTCGGGCAGGATCAGGCCCGGATACTGCGACAGCGACGCGCCGGCCGCCATGAACTGGCTGTCGGTCATCACCTTGATCTGCAACCCTTCCTCCTGGGCACTGTCGAGCCATGCCGACACGCGCGAATCGGGCAGCGTCAGCGTGTCGGGCACCAACAGGAGAAGCTGGTTGCTGGCTGCCCGAGCGCCGCCTGGACTGAATGCGAACGCGAGCGCGAACAGCGCGAACAGGATCCGCAAGAACTTGCCTGACTTTGCCAACATGGTGTGCTCCTCGCTCAAGGAATGGGGGCGTGCGGCAGCCGGGATGCGGTGTCGCCAGGTCGACCAATCCAGCCCCGTAGGTGTGTGCGGCTGTCCGGTTCGTCGGGTATCGAGCGGTGCGTGTAGACGCCGGCCGGATTGCGCCAATGCGCCGGTCTGCCGCGCAGCCTTCGCCGGTGAGAGGACTCGATGCGACGTTTTGAAAGAAGCGAACAACGTGCCATTGGCGCAGGAAGCCCGGTCCTGCTGGCTTCCTGCGATGCGGGTCGCGCGGCGCGTTCGGAAACACGGCGGAATCGTTTCATCGCTGATACGGTGCGTTTGGACGCGCTATCAGCAGACGGAATCGCGATCGTGCGTCAGCGCGCCGGGCCAGCTTGCACAGTAGGTATAGAGCGTCACCAGCAGGCCGATCAGCAGCGGGCCGCCGAGCAGGAAATAGCAGAACGGCAGGAACAGCAGCGAGCCGTGATGGATGATCGTCGCGTGCAGCAGCATCACGAATGGCAGCGCGAACACGAAGTAGCCGAGCACCAGCAGCGATGCGACGGCTTTTTGCGGCAGCGAGAAATCGAGCGGGTAGTACAGCGCGGCCATGACCAGCGGAACCAGCGCGATCGCTGCGCCGTGCAGCACGAACATGTCGCGCAGATGCAGTTGCGGGACATACGGGAACGTGCCGGGCGCGAGCCAGAAGTACGCGCAAATCAGCAGTTGGGTAAAGCTCGCGATACGTAACAGATATGCAACGGGCAACCAGTTCGTCCGCCGGATGAAAGATGCGGCGAAGCCGGTCGCACAGAGCGCGGCGGTGGCGGCGAGCAGGATGCCGCCCGGCCAGCGGGCGGCGACGTCGATCGACAGCAGCGGCACGCGCGGCGCATCGGGCGGATAGCCGATCACGATCACATGAAGTGCCGGATCGATCTGCTGCGCGCCCCACGCCATGACCGCGCGCCAGTAGCGCCACGCGAGCGGCAATCCGAACCACAGCGACGCGTACAGCGCGGGCGTCAGCAGCGCGATCGACAAGAGCCAGCGTTGCGGGTGCGCGTGGGTGCGCAGCGAACGATCGACGGGAGGACGGACGGGATGCGTGTGCATGGCGCCCGCCCGGTTACCAGCGATAGAAGACGCTGAGTTCGCCGCCGATTCGTGAGTAGTACGGGTTGTGGTAATAGACGAATTCGAGTTGCGTCCCCCACTTGCGCGTGAACCAGTAGCGCCATTTCGCGGTGATCTCGTGGCTGCGGAAATCGGCGATCTGCGTGCCTGAACCGGTGACCTGGTACGCTTCGCGGCCGACGCCGCCGCGCAGCACGATCACGCTCTTGCCGACTTCGCCGTAGGTGACGGCGCCGTAGTAGGCGGGCGCCTTCACCGATCCGGGCGAATCGACCGTATAGTTCGCGCCCGCCTCGAAAATCCACTTCGGCAATGCATACCAGATCACGCCGGCGTGATAGAGCTGATCGCGGTGGCCGCTGCGGTTCCATGCGTAGCCGGCGCCGAGCGACACGACCAGCGAACGATCGGACAATAGCTTGCGATTGATCGACACGTCGACGCGGGCACTCGGCAGGATCGTGCCCGACGTGGTGCCGGAAAAGCCGATTCCGCCGAACCAGTCGGGGCCGAGGTCCTGCACGTAGGTCAGCGCACCGAGCTGCGTGTTCTCGCCGAAGCGGTGCAATTGCGCCAGTTCGCCGAGCACGGTGCGCCCGCCATCCTGATAGACGCCGCGCAGGTGCACACCGTACCAGTCGCCGTAGCCGTGCGTCAGGTGTGCGCTCGAATAGCCGAGCGACAATTCGGTGTGGGACGCCTGCGGCGCCTGCACATGTGTGACGACTGCATCGGGCAGCGGCGGCCGGTTCGTATCCTCGGGCGTGAACTCGGCGAGCGGCACACCGTCCGGCAGGCCTTCGGCGTCCACGCGCACGAACATCGATTCGTCGCGCTGCCGTGGCGTGATGACGGTCGTGGGGAGCGGAGGTTGCACGGTCGGCATGGCGACCTCATCGTCCGGCTGCGCCGCCAGCGCCGCGGGCGCGCCGAAGGCGACGCCGCACAGCATCGCGAGGGTGGCAACCGGCACGCGCGGGCCGCGATGGCTGGGGCGATCGGACATGAGGCGCTCCTTAACGGGATGTGTGGAACCAACCGCTGCGCCATGCAACGAGATCGCCATGCACGCAGGCATGATTGACGACCGAGACGTCGCGCGCACACGCACTGACCGGATGACCGGCGACGCCGATGCGCGCACCCGTCAGCCGAAGCAGGCCGCCGGCCGATACGACGCCGTCGATGCAGCTCGCGTTGGCGAGCAACACGTCGTCGCGCGCGAATACCGCGCCATGCAGCAACGCGTGACGTTCGAGTTCGACGCGATGCGCCTTGACGCTGCCGCGCAGCACGCAGCCTTCGCCGAGTACGAGCGTCCCTTCGACGATCAGGTTGCCTTGCACGACCGTGTGCGCGGGCAGGCGAACGTCGCACGGCAGCAGGTAACGACCGTGCAGGAAGCGATGCGGCAGCGATGCGAAGTGGCGGGTGAGCGAGACCGCGCGGCGCGGGGCGGGCGGTGTGTCCGCGGGTCGCGCGCGGGGCGCCGCGCCGAAGACGATCGGCTCGCCATACAGGCACGCGAAGCCGCCGGCGCCGCGCAGGCGCAATGTGTCGCCGACCACGACGCCACGGAGCACCGCGTCGTCGACGTCGATCAGCGGCGCATGCGCGAGCGTGCCGATCGTCGCGCCGGCGCGGATGTCGATGTGCTCGTCGGCGAACGCGTATGCCGCGCGTGCGCCATCGTCGAGCGTGATCGCGCGGCTGGCGTAGAGCACGTCGTCGCGATGCGCGTCGCGTGCGACATGGATCGTCTCGTCATGCTCGACAGCCAGCCCGAGCGCTTGCCACGGCGGCGCGACGGACGCATCCGCCGGTGGCGTGCCGGCCACGTGCGCGCGCAGCGCGTCGTGCCAGCGCGCGGCGAGCAGCGCCTGATCGACGAACGGCCCGTCGCCGATCGGCAGCGCCGCGACGTCGCTGCGCCGGATCAGTTCATGCAGCATCGGCAGGAACGGCAGGGTGAGCACGCCGGCCACCGGCACCATCACATTGAAGGTCGTCATCGCTCATCGCTCCGGTTTCAACTGCCGGCGAAAACGCTCGGTCTTGTCCCATTTCAGTTCGCGGCGGAACGCGGCGTCGAGCGCGAGTCCCCAGAGTGCGGAGACGACCGCCGCAATCGTCACGCAAAAGCCGACGACGTTGACCGGCACGAGCCGCAGGCGCGTCGAGCGGCCGTCGAGCCGTGCGGCGACGACGATCTCGAAGAACACGCCGAAGTTGCCGAAGGTGCTGAACGAGAACAGCGCGAACAGCGACAGGAGCAGGCCGAGGGCGGTCGAGTTGACGTCGTTGAACAGGTAGAGCGCGAGCGCGGCGCTCCATGCGAGCGCGAGCAGCGCCGGCATCGCGAACACGCCGAGCAGCAGCGCGCCGTCGAGCCGGCAGCGTCGCGAGATCAGCGGATTGCGCAGCACCGGGACCAGATGGCGCAGCATCGTCTGGTTGTGGCCCTTCGCCCAGCGCGTCAGTTGCCGGGCGCGGACGGCCCAGCGCTCCGGCACTTCCTCGTAACATTCGGCGTGGTTCAGATAGACCGTGCGCCAGTCGCTCAGCAACAGGCGGTAGGTCATGTCGGTATCTTCGGCGAGCGTGTCGTCGCACCAGCCGCCCACGGCGTCGAGCGCGCTCTTGCGAATGCCGCCGACTGTGCCGCCGTACTGCGGCACCAGGTTGAGATTGTTGCGGGCTTGCTGATTGACCTGGTAGCCGCCCGCGCGCTCGAGATCGAGCAGCCGCGCCAGCAGGTTGCTGTCGGCGTTCTGCGGCACGACGCGGCCCATCACCGCGCCGACTTCCGGATCGAAGAACGGCGCGACCAGTTCCTTCAGCAGCCCCGGACGCGGCAGGTAGTCGGCGTCGAATACCACCATGATGTCGCCGCGGATGAAGCGCAGCGCGTCCTTCAGCGCGGCTGCCTTGCCCGGCTTGCCGGTATCGCGGTGAAACGGCCGGATCAGCTCGGGCGCGAGTGCCCGGACTTCGTCGATCAATGCGCGCGTGTTGTCGGTCGAGCGATCGTTGACCGGGACGATCGTCAGCCGGTCGCGCGGATAGGTCGTGGCCAGCAGCGCCATCAGGCAATCGACGATGACGGTTTCCTCGTTGTGGGCGGCGACGAAGACCGTGAGCCGCGGCCAATCGCCGTGCGTCATCGTCCGGTAGGGCGCGCGCTGCGGCTTGAACAGGCGGTCGAGGCTGAATACGTAATGCCGTGCGGCATACCCGCACGTCAACAGCGTGAACAGCCACAGATACGCGACGCACGGCATCAGCAGCAGTTCGGGATCGAACGCGAGGTCTGGCGTGGCGGCGGGCGGCGGCGCGCGCGACGCATCGGGATCGGGCGACGCCGGTGCGGCGAACGGGAGCGTCGCGCTGCCGAGCGCGGTGCGCTCCATCGCGATCCGGGCGGGCGCGGCGTTGGTGGCGGTCGCGGCGGGCAAGTCGAGCCCGGCCGGTTCGGCGATCGCCCGCGATGCGGTGTCGCGCACGATCAGCGAGCAGGCAAGCACGATCAGCAGCAGGATGCCTTGCTCGCAGAGTGACGCCATCCGCGTTTGCTTCATGTTCTGGTCCCCGTGCCCGCAACGACGACCGATGAGAGCTGAAGGCGCTCCGTGGATCGCGCGGATGTCAATGGGAAGCGGTCGCGCATTCGTCGCACTGGGGCGGTGATCGGTTGCCCCCGGACGGACGCGTGGCGTCGCCTCCCGGCTTCGTTGCTGTGGCGTCCCCGTCTGTCTGCTGCCATGCGAGTGTTTCGGGACCCACCCGTCTGACGTTAAGCAAGGCGTGAGCCATCTGCCGCGATGCCCCGCGCAGCAAGGGGCCACGCACGGGGAACGGATGCGGCAGACGTGCAGTCGACGCGTTTTGATTCATCGACGAATCAGCGTGCGCGCGTTGCGTTCGCCCCCGACGGCCGATCGCACGCAGCGAGCAGGGCGCGCGGCGACCGGGTCGTCCGGCCTGTCGATGTTGCCGTGCCGGGTGCGGCTTGGCGTGATTGATCGCCGTGCGTCGTGCATCGTGTGCGGGTCGGTCGAGCGGTCGAAACGGGAACCGCCGTCACATGAGACGAATGGACCGGACTCCGATGTATTTGCCGGTTTCGGCTCGGCGTTACAGATTCGCAACATTTCCCACAACCGCGATTCGTGTGACGCAAGCCCCGTCGGGTGGCAGGAAATCCTGTGCGTGCAACGGTAGTCGACGCTCGGGTGCGTGCCGCGCACTGCACAGACGAAAGTGGCGAATCGAGGCGACGCAAAGCGCGTCGAAAGGTATACGCGATTCGCTTCGTCACGGGTACTCGACATGCACGTGCGATTCATCGGACGACGTCGTCAGACGGATCGTGCGAGCGTCCGGCCGTTCGTCGTCGTCGCGTCGAACCGGCGATGCGAGGGGCCGTAGCAGTTGTGAAACATTCCGCACCGCGCCGTCCGCACGCGATGGCCGTGGAACGAAGCGGGCCGGGATGCGGGCCGGCTGGTTTGAATATTGCTGTATTGGGGGGACTTGACGCTCGACACAGCGAGGAACGGCTCATGACGTGATCGCTTCGATACGACGGGACGCCGGTAGCACGACGATTCACGCGGCCCGGACCGCGCGGACGAGGCAGCGCGCTCGCCCCGCAGCACCGCCGCGTGTCGATCGCATGCGAGTACGGGATGCGCCGCCCGAATACATGCTTCGCGCCGTGTGCAGGATCGCCGGGCACGAAGCGGCTAAAACGAGGATAACGATGAAGAAGATCTTGCTTGTGTTCGGGACCCGGCCGGAGGCCATCAAGATGGCACCGCTGGTGCGCGCGCTGAAGGCGCAGACGGATGTCGACGCCCGGGTATGCGTGACCGCGCAGCATCGGGAAATGCTCGACCAGGTGCTGACGCTGTTCGACATCAAGCCCGACTACGATCTCAACCTGATGCGGCAAGGCCAGACGCTGACCGACGTGACGACCGGCATTCTTCAGGCGATCGGCATGGTCTTCGACGAATTTCGGCCGGACGTCGTATTGGTACACGGCGATACGACGACCACGCTCGCGGTGAGCCTGGCGGCGTTCTATCGCTATCTGCCGGTCGGTCACGTGGAGGCTGGCTTGCGCAGCGGCGACATCTGGTCGCCGTGGCCGGAGGAGCTGAATCGCCGCGTGACCGATGCGGTGTCGTCATGGCATTTCGCGCCGACCGGGCTGGCGCGCGACAACCTGTTGAGCGAGGGCGTGCCGGGCGGCGCGGTGTCGCTGACCGGCAATACCGTGATCGATGCGTTGCACGAGGTCAAGCGCATGCTGGATCGCACCGCCGCGCTGTCGGACAGGATCGCCGCGTACTTCCCGTTTCTCGAACCGTCGCGGCGCGTCGTGCTGATCACCGGCCACCGCCGGGAAAGTTTCGGCGAACCGTTCCGGCATTTCTGCGATGCGCTGTGCACGCTGGCGAACCGCTATCGCGATGCGCAGTTCGTCTATCCGCTGCACCTGAACCCGAACGTGCGGGAGCCGGCGCGCGCACGGCTCGGCGATATTCCCAATATTTACCTGATCGAGCCGCAGGAATATCTTTCGTTCGTATTCCTGATGTCGCGTGCTTATTTCATCATCACGGATTCGGGTGGCATTCAGGAAGAAGGGCCGGCGCTCGGCAAGCCGGTGCTCGTCACGCGCGAGACAACGGAGCGGCCCGAGGCGATTCAGGCCGGCACCGCGCGGCTCGTCGGCACCGATCGGGACAGGATCGTCTGGGAGGCGTCGCGGCTGTTCGACAGCGAGAGCGCGTACGAGGAAATGTCGCATGCGAGCAATCCATACGGCGACGGCCATGCGAGCGAGCGGATCGTTCATGCGCTGATGCGTACGCCCGGGGCGCCCACGAAGACGACGAGTTTCTCGATGGGCGCCACGGAGATGCCGTTCAACGCGCTCACGCTCGGGTTGCAGGCGTTGCGGTCGCCGTGACACGGAGCGCACGGTAGCCTGCTCGGGCGCCTTCGGTGTGGACGTCGCGCATCCGGTCCGGCCGTTAGGTCGGGCCGATGCTCGCACGTGACGACCCGAAGCGAATTTCCCCGACGCATTCAAAGTCACGCCACCGACACGTCCCGTTCCGGGGCGTGCTTTCTCCCCGTTTGCCTGAAAAGCCCGAATCGCGCCGATCCGACGCCGAATCCGAAATGGCTCGATAATGCGGACGGCGATCCATGCGGACGAACGGCTGGCCGGAGTGAGATTGAAAGGTTGCGCAGGCAACCGGCCGACAGCGGCGTTCGCGGCATCTGCCCGACCGTGCCTGCACGCGACACGGTCGACGAAACGGCGCCACGCCTGCCTGATCGTCCGGAACGTGAGCCGCGCCGTTCGAATCCCCACCCGATGCCTGCCCGGCGGGCATCGCAACCAGGAGGTGAACGATGATCACGCTGACCGTCAACGGTAGCGAGCAGCACTTCGACGGCAATCCCGACATGCCGTTGCTCTGGTATCTGCGCGATGTTCTTGGCCACACCGGCACCAAGTTCGGCTGCGGGATGGCGCTGTGCGGTGCGTGCACCGTGCATCTCGACGGCGTGGCGATCCGGTCGTGCATCACGCCGGTTGCGGCGGCGTCGGGCAAGCGCGTGACGACGATCGAGGGGCTGTCGACGGACCTCACGCATCCGCTGCAGCAGGCGTGGCAGGAGTTGAACGTCGCGCAATGCGGCTACTGCCAGTCCGGGCAGATCATGCAGGCCGCGTCGCTGCTGAAGACGAATCCTCATCCGACCGACGCCGATATCGACGACGCGATGTCCGGCAACATCTGCCGCTGCGGCACCTATACGCGCATTCGCGCGGCGATCAGGCTTGCCGTGCGCGGAGGTGACGCATGAGCGCGCCCGAACTCTCCGTCCGCAACGAAAGCCGTCGCGCGCTGCTGCTCGGTTTCGCGTCCGGCGGGCTGTTGCTCGCGTTCGGCGTGCCGTCGCTCGCGCACGCGGCTGCCCCGGTGCAGCCGCCCGTCAGCGCGAATCCGCAATATGGCGGCGCGGGGATGCCGCACGGATTGCGCGACGATCCGAACCTGTTCGTTGCGATCGCAGCGGACGGCACCGTCACGGTGACCTGCATCCGCTCCGAGATGGGGCAGGGCGTGCGCACGAGCGTCGCACTCGTGGTGGCCGACGAGCTGGGCGCGGACTGGGCGCGCGTGAAGGTCGCGCAAGCGGTCGGCGACGAGCCGCGCTACGGCAACCAGAACACCGATGGATCGCGCAGCCTGCGCCAGAGCTTCGCCGCGCTGCGCCGCGCGGGCGCGGCCGCACGCACGATGCTCGCGCAGGCGGCGGCTGCCGTGTGGGGCGTCGACGTGGGTCAGGTGAAGGTGACGGTGCACGAGGTCGTCGATACCAGGAGCGGGCGCAAGCTCGGCTTCGGCGAGCTGGCGGCGAAAGCGGCCGCGCTGCCGGTGCCGGATACGAAGACGCTCGCGCTGAAGGCGCCGGCCGAATTCCGCTATATCGGCAAGGGCAAGACGGCGTTGATAGACGGACGCGACATCGTCGGCGGCCGTGCGCAGTACGGAATCGATACGCGGCTCGACGGCATGCTGTATGCGGTCGTCGCACGGCCGCCGGCCTACGGCGACACGGTGGCGTCGTTCGATGCATCGACCGCCGAGAAGCTGCCGGGTGTCGTCAAGGTCGTGCAGTTGGCGTCGGCGCCGCTGCCGTCCGGCTTCCAGCCGCTCGGCGGGGTGGCCGTCATTGCGCGCGATACGTGGACGGCCATCCAGGCACGCGCGCAGTTGAAGATCGACTGGAAGCGCGGGCAGCATGCGGACTACGACTCGGCTGCGTATCGCAAGACGCTCGAAGCGGCCGCCGCGCAGCCGGGCGACGTGATCCGCAACGACGGCGACGCGGCCGCCGCGCTCGCCGGCGCCGCGAAACGCGTGCGTGCGACGTACTACATTCCGCATCTCGCCCATGCGACGATGGAGCCGCCAGCGGCCGTCGCGCGGGTGGCCGACGGTCGCTGCGAAGTGTGGACCTGCACGCAGGCCCCGCAGACCACGCGCGACGAGATCGCGAAGGCGCTCGCGTTGCCGACCGAGCGCGTGACGGTCAACGTGACGCTGCTCGGCGGCGGCTTCGGCCGCAAGTCGAAGCCCGATTACGTGGTGGAAGCCGCGCTGCTGTCGAAGGCGGTCGGCGCGCCCGTGAAGCTGACGTTCACGCGCGAGGACGACATCGCGCACGACTACTTCCACGCGGTGTCGCTCGAAGCGTTCGACGGCGGGATCGATGCGTCGGGCAAGGTGGTCGCGTGGCAGCATCGCACGGTCGCGCCGTCTATACAGTCGACGTTCCGGGCCGGCGTCGTGCACGAGCAGCCGGGCGAGCTCGCGCAAGGCATCGCGGATCTGCCGTTCGCGATTCCGAACGTGCGGATCGAGAATCCGGCTGCGGAAGCGCACACGCGGATCGGCTGGTTCCGCTCGGTGTACAACATCCCGCATGCGTTCGGCATCCAGAGTTTCGTGTCGGAACTCGCGCATGCCGCCGGTCGCGATCCGAAGGATTTCCTGCTCGAACTGATCGGGCCTGCGCGGCGTTTCGAGCCGCACATCACGGTGAAGAACGTGAACTACGGCGAGGATCCCGCGCTGTATCCGGTCGACACCGGGCGCCTGCGGCGCGTGATCGAGACGGTCGCGCGCGAAGCCGGGTGGGGGCGCAAGCTCCCGAAGGGGCACGGGCTCGGAATCGCCGCGCATCGCAGCTTCGTGTCGTACACGGCCGCGGTGTGCGAGGTGCAGGTCGGTGCGGACGGCAGGATTTCGGTGCCGCGCGTCGACATCGCGATCGACTGCGGGCCGCAGGTCAATCCGGAGCGGGTGCGCTCGCAGCTCGAGGGCGCGGTGGTGATGGGGCTCGGCATCGCGCTGCACGGCGAGATCACGTTCAAGGACGGCCATCCGGAGCAGAGCAACTTCAACGGCTTCCAGGTGCTGAGAATGAACGAGGCACCGCGCGAAATCCGCGTGCATCTCGTCGCGCCGGACGATTTCGCGACGCCGCTCGGCGGGGTCGGCGAGCCGGGTCTGCCGCCCGTTGCGCCGGCGCTGACCAACGCGATCTTCGCGGCGACCGGCACGCGCATCCGCAGCCTGCCGATTGCCGATCAACTGGCGAAACCGCAGGCGGGTTGACGCGGTATCTGTCCCGCGCCGGGCCGCATCGTGCGGCCCGGCCCCCTCTCGAAGCCCCGAACACCGGGACCCATGATTGGCGTGAACCGGCCCCGATGCTCGGCGTTGTCGTTTGCGAACGACCGTGCTAAATTCCTGCCAGCACTTGCAGTCACGCAACCCTACATTCGGCTGACATGGCCGGCACCCCGGGAGGCAGCACGATGAGCCTGTTGATGTCGCGACGCGATCTCGCGTTCCTGCTGTATGACTGGCTCGACGCCGAGGCGCTCGCCGCGCTGCCGCGCTACGCGGAGCACGGTCGCGAGACGTTCGATGCGGTGCTCGACACCAGCGAGCGGATTGCCGAAGACCTGTTCGCGCCGCACGCGGCGCGCGGCGACCGCGAGGAGCCGCGGTTCGACGGCGAACGCGTGACGCTGATTCCGGAGGTCGAACCGGCCGTGCGCGCGTTCGCGCACGCCGGGCTCATCGCCGCGGGTCACGACGAAGCGCTCGGCGGCATGCGCTTGCCGAAGCTGGTCGAAGCCGCGTCGTTCCTGTTCTTCCAGGCCGCGAACATCGCGACGGCCGCGTACCCGTTCCTGACCGTCGCCAATGCGAACCTGCTCGTCGCGCACGGCAGCGCCGCGCAGATCGACGCGTTCGCCCGCCCGGAGCTGGAAGGGCGTTTCCTCGGCACGATGTGTCTATCCGAACCGCAAGCCGGTTCGTCGCTGTCCGACATTGCGACGCGCGCCGATTTCGAACGCGATTCGCCGCTCGGCGCACGCTACCGGCTGACCGGCAACAAGATGTGGATTTCCGGCGGCGAGCACGAGCTGGCGGAGAACATCGTCCACCTCGTGCTCGCGAAGATTCCCGACGAACACGGCCGGCTGCCGCCCGGCACGCGCGGCATCTCGCTGTTCATCGTGCCGAAGTTCCTGACCGGCGCCGATGCCGGCGCGAACGGCGAGCGCAACGACGTCGTGCTCGCCGGGCTGAACCACAAGATGGGCTATCGCGGCACGACCAATTGCCTGCTGAATTTCGGCGAAGGGACGCGTTATCGGCCGCAAGGGCGTGCGGGTGCGATCGGCTACCTGGTCGGCCAGCCGAATCAAGGGCTGGCGTACATGTTCCACATGATGAACGAAGCGCGCATCGGGGTCGGCGCGGGCGCGGTGGCGCTCGGCTATACCGGTTATCTGCACGCGCTCGACTATGCGCGCAACCGTCCGCAAGGGCGCCCGCTCGGGCCGGGCGGCAAGGATGCGGCCGCGCCGCAGACGCCGATCGTCGACCATCCGGACGTGCGGCGCATGCTGCTCGCGCAGAAGGCTTATGTCGAAGGCGGTCTCGCGCTGATCCTGTATTGCGCGAGGCAGGTCGACGAAGCGCGCGCGCACGACGATGCGGCGGTGCGCGCCGATGCCGCGCGCCTGCTCGACATCCTGACGCCGATCGCGAAGAGCTGGCCGTCGCAGTGGTGTCTTGCCGCGAACGATCTCGCGATCCAGGTGCACGGCGGTTATGGCTACACGCGCGACTATGCGGTCGAACGGCTCTATCGCGACAATCGCCTGAATCCGATTCACGAAGGCACGCACGGGATCCAGGCGCTCGACCTGCTGGGCCGCAAGGTGAGTCAGGACGACGGCGCGTCGCTGCGCGCGCTCGATGTGCGGATCGGCGCGACCGTCGAGCGCGCACGAGCGCTGGATGCCGGCACGCGCGAGCAGGCCGATGCATTGGCCCGGCGTTGGACGAGGCTGTGCGACGTGACGCGCCAGTTGAGCGCGATCGGCGATCCGCAGACGCGGCTGGCGAACGCGAGCGTGTATCTCGAAGCGTTCGGCCATCTCGTCGTCGCATGGCTGTGGCTCGACGTGACGCTCGCCGCGCACGGGCACGACGGCGATTTCCACGACGGCAAACGTGCGGCGGCCCGGTACTTTTTCCGCTGGGAACTGCCGAAGGTGGATGCGCAGCTCGACCTGCTGTCGAGCGTCGACACGACGACGCTCGACATGCGCGACGCGTGGTTCTGAACGTGGTTTCGACGATATTCCGGAATGCAGACGATCTTGCCGATGCCGATGGCCATCGCATGCGCGTCGTGAACCGGCCGCGCGGGGGGATCCCGCCCACAGCACCGATGCGCGGCCACGCCGCGCAAGGAGACAGAAGCGCATGAAAGCCCTGTTGTGTACCGCATTCGGCCCGATCGATCGCTTGCGCATCGAGGACGTCGCGATTCCCGAACCGGCTGCCGGGCAGGTCCGGATCCAGGTGAAGGCGGCATCGCTCAATTTTCCCGACGCGCTGATCGTCCAGGGGCTGTATCAGGTGAAACCGGCGCTGCCGTTTTCGCCAGGCGCCGAGTTTGCCGGCGTGATCGACGCGGTCGGCGAGGGTGTCACCGCGTGGCGACCCGGCGATTCGGTGATGGCGTTTACCGGACACGGCGGGTTCGCGGAGCAGTGCGTGGCCGATGCGCACCAGCTCGCCGCCCTGCCGCCGGGAATGACGTTCGAGCAGGGCGCGGCGCTCGTGCTCGCCTACGGCACGTCGCTGCACGCATTGCAGCAGCGCGCGCACCTGCAGGCGGGCGAGACGCTGCTCGTGCTGGGTGCGGCCGGCGGCGTCGGGATCGCCGCGATCGAGATCGCGAAAGCGCTCGGTGCACGCGTGATCGCGGCCGCGTCGAGCGCGGACAAACTCGCGCTGTGTCGCGAAGCGGGCGCCGACGAGACGATCGACTATACGACCGAAGACCTGCGCCGCCGCGTCGACGAGCTGACCGGCGGACGCGGCGCCGACGTCGTCTACGATCCGGTGGGCGGCGCCAGCAGCGAAGCGGCGCTGCGTGCGACCGCGTGGCGTGGCCGGTTCCTCGTGGTCGGCTTCGCGGCCGGCGAGATCCCGAAGATCGCGCTGAACCTCGCGCTGCTGAAGGAGCGCGACATTCTCGGCGTGTTCTGGGGCGATGCGGTGCGGCGCGATCCGGCGCAGCATGCCGCGAACATGCGGCTGCTCGCCGAATGGTTCGCGGCCGGCAAGGTGCGGCCCGCGATCACCGAACGCGTATCGCTGGCCGGCGCGGCCGACGCGATCGCGCGGATGGCGAACCGGCAGGTGAAGGGGAAGGTGGTGATTTTTCCGGACGCGTGATCCGGTTTCGCCGCGCGGCGATTCGAAGCAGGCCGCGCGGCGGGTTCTTCATGAAAGCGGGCACGGTGCGACCTGCTGTAAAGAGCCGCGACCCGGTTTCCGTTCCGTCCAACCTCGATGCTGGAGACTCAGATGACACACGCCACGCTGCATCTTCATCCCGCTGTCGCGAAATCGCTCGAGACATGGCATGCGATGGTCGAGCGCAAGGATTTCGGCGCGTTGGAATCGATCGTCCATCCGGACGCCGTGTTCCGTTCGCCGATGGCGTTCAAGCCGTACGGGCCGGCGCCCGCGCTGCTGATGGCGCTGCGCACGGTGATCACGATTCTCGAGAATTTCACGTATCACCGCCAGTTCGTGTCCGACGACGGCAAGAGCGTCGTACTGGAGTTCGGCGCGACCGTCGGCGACAAGGCGTTGAAGGGAATCGACATGATCCGCTTCGACGACGACGGCCGGATCGTCGAGTTCGAGGTCATGATCCGGCCGTTCAATGCGCTGCAGGCGCTCGGCGCGGAAATGGGCGCGCGGCTTGGGCAGCAGTTGCCGGCGTTCAAGACTGGCGGCTGAACAGGGTGGGGCTATGGCGTAGCCGGCTCGCGGCTGCGCTGCGGAACCTGCGCGCGAGGCCGTGCGAAGCGTCGACGAGCCGCGCAGCAAGCGCGCGTTCGGGGTGCGCAACCGGCCGCGAACGGGCGACAAGCCGGCCGCCGCGCTGGCCGGCGCGATCCTGCTCGTGTGGGCCGATGTCGCCGCGCGCACGCTCGCGGCGCCGGAGGATCTGCCGATCGGCATCGTGACCGCACTGTTCGGCAGCCTGTTCATCGTCGTGCGGCTGCGTCGGTGCTGAGCGCAGGCGCCGTCAGGCGAGGGCGGGCCGAGTCCCGTGGCCTGTCTTCATCGAAACGGGATGACCGTGTCCGTGCCGCTGTGGCGGCGCATATCGGCGTGCGGGGTCGCAACGTCCTGCGCGACGTCGAAGAGGCTGTCCGGCAGCGCACGTACGGGCAGCGTGATCACGAAGCGCGCGCCGCCGAGCGCCGAATCCTCGAGCCGCACGTCGCCGCCGTGTACCTGTGCGACGCGCCGCACGATTGCAAGCCCGAGCCCGAAGCCGCCGGTTTGCCGGTCGCGGCTCGAGTCGAGCCGCTGGAACGGCTCGAACACGCGGGCGCGCTCGGCGGCCGGGATGCCCGGCCCGTCGTCGTCGACGCTCAGCACGAGCGCCCCGGACCGATCTCGCGTGGCGGCCAGCACGACCTTGCGCGACGCATAGCGGGCGCCGTTGCGGATCAGGTTCAGCAGGGCCCGGGCGACGAGCTTCGGATCGCATACGTGGGTCGCGGGCGCGTCGAGCGTCGACACGTCGAGCGCGATGCCGCGATCGGCGATGTCGTCCGCGACGTTGCCGGCGACGCTGTCGAGCAGCGCGTCGACGACGACCTCCATCGGCGCGAGCTCGCTCGCACCCTGTTCGAGCCGGCCGATCGTCAGCAGCTCGGTGACGAGCTCGTCGAGTTCGCGCACGTCGCGCCGCAGCGCGTCGCGGCGCTCGCGCATCCGGCCCGTTTCGTCGGAATCGGCGAGCAGCGCGAGCCCGAATTCGAGCCGGGCGAGCGGCGTTTTCAGTTCATGCGAGATGCCGTGCATCATTTCGCGCTGCTGCTTGATCGACGCCTCGATGCGCGCGGCCATGTCGTTGAACTGCTGCGACAGCTCGTAGATGTTCGACTTGCCCGACAGCTTCACGCGCGTCGACAGCATCCCGGCGCCGAATGCGCGCGCGGCGTCCTGCAGCCGGCGAATGTCGCGCCAGTGATGGTGAATCCACAGCACCACCGCGAACAGCGTCGCGAGCGCGAGCAGCATGTACGCATAGATGCGGATGTCGAGGTCGGGCGCCTCGATCGGCCGCGCATGCAGCACCGAGCCGTCCGCGAGCGGCATGTAGTAATCCTTGCCGTCGTAGCTGATCGCGATTCGGCCGGCATCGAGATCGCGCAGCGGCGCGCCGCTCAGTTGCGCACGCGCGTCGGCCATCGACATGAACCCGAACCCTTCGCGGCCGTGCAACGCCAATTCGCGCAAGGCGAGCTCGCGCTGCGCGCCCGGATGGCGCTCGAGGTAATCGTTCAGCACGAACGCGTAGGTCGTCAGCGAGTCGCGCTGCGCCTGCGCGACGCGCTCGTAGAAGATCCGGTCGAACGACAGCTGGATGAAGACGATCGACGCGCCGACGCACAGGATCACGACGAGGTACAACCGGAGCAACGGGCGCAGCATTTACTCGTCCCACGCAGAAGGGCTGAACAGATAGCCGCGGCCCCAGATCGTCTTGATCTTGTGCGGCTCCGATGACGCGTCCTCGAAGCGGCGGCGCAGCTTCGAGATGCCGGAATCGACCGAGCGGTCGAGCCCGTCGAATTCGATCCCCCGCAATTGCTTGAGGATGTCGTCGCGGCTCAGCACGGTGCCGGCCGCGCGCGCGAGGATCAGCAGCAGGTTGAATTCGGCGGTCTTCAGCTCGACCGGCTCGCCGCGCCACGTGACGGTGCGGTTCGGCGGCGAGATCGTCAGTTCGCCGAATACGAGCGCGTCGGGCGCGACGGCGCTCGCTTCCGCCACGGCCGGCTGCGCGCGGCGCAACAGCGCACGGGCGCGCGCGACGAGCACGCGCGGCTCGATCGGTTTCGTCACGTAGTCGTCGGCGCCGGTTTCGAGCCCGGCGACCTGGTCGTACACGTCCGCGCGCGCGGTCAGGATCAGCACGGGGACATTGGTGAACGCGCGGATGCGCCGGCAGACTTCCATGCCGTCGAGATTCGGCAGCATCAGGTCGAGTATCACGAGGGCCGGCTGGTGCTCGCGCACCGCAGCGACGGCGAGGTCGCCGCGCCGCACGACCGTCACCGCGAATTCATAGCCGTCGAGGTATTCGCGGACGAGCTGCGCGAGGCGATCGTCGTCCTCGATCAGCAGCACACGGTATTTGAGCGGAACTTCGTTCATGGTCTCCTCAGGATGCGCGCGCCATCTCGTTCCCGGCAGCCCGATGCACGGTGCGGCACGCGAATTCTATCCGGCGGACCGGCTGCCGGGGCAGCGGGGCGACAATCTCGAACAATCGAACACAATTGCGCACAGATTCTCCGCACATTCAGGACAGTCTCGGCGCAGGGCGGCCCCTAGACTGCGGGCTTCGTCACTTGGATCTCGATATTGTGCGCCCATCCCTTCGCCGCTACCGCTATTGCATGCCGCTCGCCGGCCTGACCCTCGCCGCCGCCGCCCACGCGGAAAACCAGTACTCGTTGTCGCTCGGCGGCGGATTCGCACCGCGCTATCAGGGCAGCAACCAGTATCGCGGCGTCGTCGCGCCGTCGTTTTCCGCCACGTTCGGCAACGGCTTCTTCGTCGACAGCACGCAGGGCGCCGGCTACCGGCTGAACCTGCCGCACGGTGCGTTCGTTTCGGCGGCGGTGAGCTATGACGCGGGCCGCGCGGACGAGAACCGCTTCGACCTGCCGGGCTCCGACTACCTGAAGGGGATGGGCCGGATTCCCGGCTCGGTGCTCGTCGGCGTGCGCGCCGGCGTGACGCTCTTCGATGCGGCGGAACTGAGCATCACGGTCGACACGCCGGTGACTCACACGTCGCGCGGCGTGTCGGGGCACGTCGATCTTGCGGTGCCGGTACTCAAGACGTCGCAGCACCAGATCGTCGTGACGGGTACCGTGCATGCGGGCTCGGGACGCTACATGCAGACCTTCTACGGCGTGACCGACGCGCAATCGATGACGAGCCGGTTCCGGCCGTATTCGGTGAGCGGCGGGATCGACAGCGCGGCGATGGCGGTGGCGTGGAACTGGACGCTGACGCGGCACTGGTCGGTGCTCGCGACCGGCGGCGTGACGCGGCTGCTCGGCCGCGCCGGCGACAGCCCGATCGTGCAGTCGCGCAACACCTACTACGGCATCGCGGGCGTGACGTACAAGTTCTGAGCGGATTGCCGGCGCGGGCCGGCGCGCAGGTGCACAGGATCCAGCTGCGTCGCGCCGTCGCTGCGAGCCGCGTGCGGTAACATGCGGGCGGGTTCGGCGTCAGGCCGGCCCTGCGACGCCGGTGCGCCGAGGCGGCTCGGCCGGGTCGCGAAAAGCCGCCGTTCGCCGACCGGCTCCATCAGGAAACGGCCGGCAGCGTGCGGAACCGATCACGCATGCGATGCCCGGTCGTGCACGAATGCCGCACAGGGACCGCCGGGCCGCGACAGGGAGAAACCGATGAAGAACACGATCGCGATGCTCGTTGCACTCGTTGCAGGTGCAACCTTTGCAGGATGTGCGGACATGGACACGAAGCACCCCAACGCCACCGCGGGCGGCGCGGCCAGACCTCCTTTGGCGCCGGGCGCCGCGCAGGTATGCAAGGCGAATGCCGCGCCGGACGATGCGCTGGTCGGCAAGACCGAGACCGATGCGACCGCGCTGCTCGACGGCTGCCTGTGGCGCGTGCTCGAGCGTGACGGGAAGTCGTTGCCGGGCACGATGGATTACCGGGAGGAGCGCCGCAATCTCGGCATTCGCGACGGGAAAGTGATCTGGGTGCGGCGCGGGTGAGGCATTCGGCGTCAATGTGGCGTGCCTTCGTGCGTGTCGTGATCCCGCACGTGTTGCCCGGCGTTGCCGTGCGTGCCGGGCCGTCGATGACGATGAGGGTGCGGGCGCTCGCATGGGTGCTGACGGTGCCGGGCGTGCTTGCCGGATGCGGGCCGCGCGACGGCGATGCGTCGGCCGACGCGCGTACCGTGTGCATCACCGGATACAACGAGTACACCCGCAAGATTCACGAATTCTGGCTCGACAACGAGCATCGGTCGGGATGCTTCGGCAATCCGTCGGCACGGGACGCGGGCGACGCATTCGGCGGCGGCGGCGGGTTCGCGTGCGGCTGCAAGGTCACGCCGGGGCGGAAGGTGAAGCTGTACTGGGCATTCGCGCAGCCGCTGGACGAGATCCAGCGCGGTGTCCCGGCGGAGCACGAGACGATCGACGTGACGATTCCGCAGCCGGAATCGTCGACGTCGCGTTATCTGCGCGTGTATTTCCGGAAGAACGGCACGGCCGAGCTGCAATGGGTGGACGACATGAACGCGCCCGAACTGCGGCCGACCGCGAACCAATGAGCGTCGCGATGCGCGTGCGATCGGACGCGCGTTACTTCGAGATGTACCACAGCGCGTCCGCGCTGACGCGCGACGGCTGAGCGGCCGCAGCCGGGGCTTGAGCCGGCGTGGGCGGCGGCGTGTTCGACGTGATGGCCGTCGGCAGCGTGGCGGGAATATTCGCGGTCGAAGGCGAGGCCGTCGCCGTTCCCGACGTCGACGGCGTATTCACGTACCACAGCGCATCGGCCGAGGCGGTGCGTTTCGCCGTCGCATTGGGCGCCGCGCTCGCTGCCGGACTGGCCGACTTCCTCGATGCCGAGGCCGATGTGCCGGCCGTCGCCGCACCTGCCGTACCGGCCTGCGCGGTCATGCCTGCGGCCGCCGCACCCCGCTGCGCGCGCGCTTCGAACGGCCCGAGCTGGAAGATCAACGTTTGCGCGGGACGTGTCAGAACGGCATACGGGAATTGCAGCTCCCACGACATCAGCACGCGTCCCGACGACGTTTCGGTGAAGATCGCCGGTACGTGCTTCATGTCGCTGAACTGCACGTAGATCCGCGCGCCGTCGTCGAACACCTGGGTCGGCTTGGCCTGGTCGGCGCCGGTCACCGTCCATCCGAAGTTGTACGTACCGGCAGGCCCGGCGGGGCCGCCCTGCGGCGGCGGAGGCGGCGCGGCCGGCGATATCGACCGTGCACGCGTGACGGGCGGCGCCGACACGCTCAGGCTCGCGAACGGGTTGTACGTCTGCGCCTGTTGCGGCGGCGTGAAGGACGGTGGAAGGATGGGCATGGGGGTATCCGGCGAATCCGGCATGGTCCGGATTGCATCATAGACCTTGCGCGCGTACGCGAGGCGCTTGTCGGGCGACGCGGAGTTGTACGCGCCGATCGCGTTCCAGTTGGGGCCGAGCTGGCGGATGTTCTGCGACAGGATCCACGCGCCGACGTACGCGTTCGTGCACGCATCGAACAGGCTTTCCCGCGTGATGCCTTCGCGCGCGAGCGTCGGCAGCCACGTGCTGTTGATCTGCATCAGCCCGATGTCGACCGTGCCGTTGGTATTCGTGTTCACCGCGTTCGGATTCATCCCCGATTCGACCTGCGCGATGCCGCGCATCAGGCTGACGCTCACGTGCTGGAACGCGGCCGCGTCGTCTAGGCAATCGGCCCGCGCGACGCCGCAGAGCGCGCACGAGAGCGCGATCGTCGAGGCGACTGTCAGCGTGTCGCGGCTGAGCGGGCGAGTGATATGACGCGGCATGGCAGGATGGGGCGGAATCCGGCCGCCCGGTGCAAGGAAATTACGCAGACGCGAAGTGTGCCATAGCAAGCGGGCAAATGGCTCGCGTCAAACTTTCCTTTGCATTTGTCCACGCATGCGCCGCGCATTTTTATCGCGCCGGATCACGGGTCGAGACGATGGCCGGTCGGTAAAAATGGCTGGCATTTGCGCGCATGCGATTACAACGGCAGCGACTGGATCCTGACGTATTACGTCAGTTGCGCGATGAAACTGGCGATGAACGGAGCGAAAAGGGGAAATCGTCCAACGGCCGTTGCCGGGGCGAAGGAAAGCGGCATGAAAAACGGCGACCGAAGCCGCCGTGTGCACGATGCGAAGGCGCCGGCCACGCCGCGCGCAGCCGGCCATCTCGAGCATGCCGTCAGAAACGGTGACGCAAGCCGAGGTTGACCATCGTCTGCGAGCTCGTGCCCGCATAACCGTACGATCCGATCGATGCCTGCGCGGCCATCGAGCCGCCGTTGCCGTCGCCGGTCTGGCCGCTCGCGTGCTGGTACGCGGCGGTCAGGTAGACGTCAGTGCGCTTCGACAGGCTGTAGTCGGCGCCGGCCGATACCTGGTGATAGGTCGCCGACGTGTCGCCGCCCGAGCGCGTGTAGCTGTAGCCGACGCCGACGAGCAGCGCATTCGTCGCCTGGTAGTTCACGAAACCTTGCCCCGTGTTGTAGTGCTCGTTCGAGCCGAACACCGAACTTGCGTCGCGGCGGTACTGCGCGTTGCTGTAGCCGAGGCCGAACGTGAACGGGCCGGCGACGTACTGGCCCGCGATGCGGGCGATGCCGAGCGAGTGCGCGCTGGCATAGCCGCTGTTGATCGGGCCGTCGAACGTGCCGTCCGACGAACTGGTCCAGCCGTTGCGCAAGCCGTTCGACGCGGGGCTGTTGGTCGCGTGGAAGTAGCCGCCCGCGACGCTGAACGGCCCGTTGTTGTACGACACGGCGGCGGAGTACGACTGCGCGGCGCCGGTGCTGCCGGCGATGCCGCCGAACGAATACATCGCCGAGAACTGCAGGCCTGCATAGACGGCCGACGTGTACTTCACCGCGTTGTCGACGCGAAAGCTGTTGTCGTAGTTGTCGACGTCGCCCGGCGTCGCGAACACGCTGCCGAGGTAGTTGTCGGCGGTGATGCCCTGCACGAGATCGACGAGCGGATCGTACTGGCGGCCGAACGTGAGCGTGCCGTAGCGGTCGCTCGTCAGGCCGACGAAGGCTTGCCGGCCGAAGAGGCGGCCGCCCTGGCCCTGCCGGCCGTTGCTCGGGTCGAAGCCGTTCTCCAACTGGAACAGCGCCTTCAGCCCGCCGCCGAGATCCTCGGTGCCTTTCACGCCCCAGCGGCTGCCGGCCAGATTGCCCGCGCTGCTGTTGCCGAGCATCCACGCGTTGTCCTTGCCTTGCGCATGGTTCACATAGGTGAGCGACGTGTCGATCACGCCATACAGCGTGACGCTCGACTGCGCATGCGCGACGGGCATCGCCGTGATCGACGCGAGCGAAATCAGCGAGAGGGTCGTGCGTTTCATTTTCATCTCCTTGCGCATGGGTGTGGGTTCGTGATTCGGAATGGCAGGAGACTACAGAGCCGCAATAAAACGGCAAAAATGAAATTCTTCGTTGTGGCCTGATGCCGACAGGCACATTCCCGGAAACTCACTTTTGAGGGATTTGGATTATTGAGCGGTATGTATCAATGGATTGCCGTTTCTCGATTTTTCCATTGCGTTTTGCGCGGGGCGTGATAATTCGGCGCGATATTCGGGTGAATGCCCGCAGGCGCGATATTGTTATCGATCCGTCAAATCATTATTTAACGAATCGAATTGGCCGGCCCGGAACGAATGTGATAACCGCGCGCGATTCGCATCCGGCGGCGGTATCGACTTCGCCATCCGTCGCTGCGTCAGCGTCGCTCGCGTACCGAAACCGCGGTCACCATCTCGTTTTGTATATAATAATCATTATCATTTACAAAATGGTTGACGCCTGCGCACCCCGGAACCCGGCCATGTCCCTGTCCCTCCATCGAGAAATCGACGCCCTCCATGCCGGCCGCCACGTGTGGCTGCGCGGCTGACCACGCTGCAGGTCCGACCATACAATCGCCGCGGCCGTTACGCCGGCGCGCGGCTTCGACAGGAATCCAGATGAATCTGAAGACGAAGACCGGCGCGCGCCGCCGCTTGTTGCGCACGATCGCCGGTGCGGTGCTTGCACTATCCGTCGGCGTCGGCGTCGGCGCTGGCGCGTCGGCGCCCGCATTCGCCGCCGATGCGCCGCAGCGCGTCACGCGCGTCGCGATGCTCGTGCAGTTGCACGGCCCGAACCTGAAGGCCGACGAACGCATCGGCCAGCATCTCGGCGAACGCGGCTACGCGGTGCGCCTGATCGACGAGGCGGCCACGCCCGATGCGGCGCGCGACGCCGATCTGGTGGTGATCTCGTCGACGGTATCGTCGAAGAACGTGCGGCCCGGCTGGCGCACGCTCGACAAGCCGCTCGTGACGTGGGAAAACGACCTGCTCGACGATCTTGCGATGACGGGCAAGCGGCACGACGTCGACTTCGGCGAAACGGGCAAGGAGCGCTACCTGTGGCTCGTCAATGCGCCGCATCCGATGGCGGCCGGGCTGCCGGCCGGCGCGACGAACGCGTACGGCAAGCAGGCGCCGATGAGCTGGGGCAAGCCGGGGCTCGGCGCGATCACGATCGCGACCGTGTACGGGCAACCCGACAAGGCCGCGATCTTTGCATACGAGAAGGGCGCGACGATGGACTACGAAACGCTCGCGCCGGCGCGCCGCGTGATGTTCTTCCTCGACAACGACACGTTCACGAACCTGTCGCCGGCCGGCATCGCGCTGTTCGACGCGGCGGTGGATTGGGCGGCCGGGCGGCGCTGAGCCGCCACGCGTCGATCACGCGGCCGGCAACGGGCGCCGCCGCGACGCTGCGTCGATGAGTTGCGCCAGCGTCTGCGCGGGTTCCGACATCGTGCGCCGTGCGCGATGCACGAGCCCGATGTCGCGGTGAAACGTGTGATGCCCGAGGTCGATCGCGCGCACGCCGGCCGGCCAGCGGCGATAACCGGCGGTCTGCGGCACGATCGCGACGCCGACGCCGTTTTCGACCAGCTTGACGATCGCGTCGAGCTCGTCGAGTTCGCAGGTGTCGCGCACCGCGATGTGCATCTTGCGCAGAAAGCGGTCGACCTGACGGCCGCCGAAGGACGCGCGGTCGTAGCGCACGAACGGCTCGCGCGCGAGCAGGGCGGCCCAGTCCTTGCCTTTCACGCCGCGCGGCACGATCAGCCGGAACGGCTCCTGCGCGAGCGTCGTCCAGTGCAGGTCGCTCTGCAGCGCGAACGGCGGCCGGATGATCGCGGCCATGTCGATTTCGCCCGCATCGACCCGGTTGACCAGCTCGATCGACAGCCCGGGTATCACGCGCGTCCGGCACGCGGGATGCAGGCGATGAAACTCGGCCAGCGCGGCCGGCAGCAGCGCGCTCTGCACCGATGCGATCGCGCCGATGGTCACGCGCACGGCGGCCGGCGAGCCGGGCGCGGTCGAGCTCAGGTTCTCGTACAGGCCGATCAGCGCCTGCGCCTGGTCGAGCACGTGATGGCCCCGCTCGTTGAGCCGCGCCGATCGCCCTTGCCGATCGAACAGCGCGAAGCCGAGTTCGGCTTCGAGACGCTGCATCTGCGCGCTCACGGCCGCTTGCGTGAGCCCGATACGATTGCCGGCCGCGGCAAAGGTGCCTTCCCGGGCGACGGCGACGAGGGTTTTCAGCTCGCGGATCATTCATCGATTCCGTTTGTGAATCGCAAAATTATATATTGATTTAATTTTTGCTCGGCCTTGTCTAACATGGTGCGGTCCTCGCGCCACGCGAGCATTTCTTCACGAGGCCATCATGAGTCTTTCCCCGTTTCACCTCGCGATTCCGGTCTACGACCTGCCGGCCGCACGCGATTTCTACGGTCGCGTATTTGGGCTCGCGGAGGGGCGCTCGAGTGCACAGTGGGTCGACTTCGACTTTTACGGGCATCAGCTCGTGATCCACGAGCATCCGAAAACCGCATCGCAGGAAGGCGCGCATACGAATGCGGTCGACGGTCACGACGTGCCGGTGCCGCATTTCGGGATCGTGCTCGACTGGGCGAGCTGGGAAGCGCTGGCCGAACGCTTGCGCACGTTCGGCGTGACGTTCGCGATCGAGCCGTATGTACGGTTCCAGGGGCAGGTCGGCGAACAAGCGACGATGTTCCTGTTCGATCCGTGCGGCAATGCGCTCGAATTCAAGGCGTTCCGCGACATCGGCCAATTGTTCGCGAAGTAACCGGCGGCGGCGCGGCGCCGATCGAAATCGGATGAGAGAATGCAGCCGGCGGCCCGAGCGCGCGCAGGTGCGACGGCCGGCGCGCGCCGCACGGCATCCGTCCGTGCGCGCCGTTCTCCAAGGAACCCGTATGGACAGTCACATCGCTCCGGTGGAGCTGAAGAAAGCCTACCGTCTCCTCAATCACGGCCCGACCGTGCTCGTGTCGGCCCGCCACGACGGCGTCGACAACGTGATGGCCGCCGCCTGGGCGTGCGCGCTCGATTTCCTGCCGCCGAAGCTGACCGTCGTGCTCGACAAGTCCGCGAAGACGCGCGAACTCGTCGAGCGCAGCGGCACGTTCGTGATTCAGGTGCCGACGGCCGCGCAACTGCAGCTCACGCATGCGGTCGGCAGCCACAGCCTCGCGCAGCGGCCCGACAAGCTGCGCGAAGCGGGCGTCACGCTGTTCGACGTCGCCGGTCACGACCTGCCGTTCGTCGCCGGCTGCTCGGGCTGGCTCGCGTGCCGGTTGATTCCGGAGCCGCACAATCAGCAGACCTACGATCTGTTCATCGGCGAGGTGGTCGGCGCATGGTCCGACACGCGCGTGTTCCGCGACGGCCACTGGTATTTCGAATCGGCCGACCCCGCGCTGCGCAGCCTGCACTACATCGCGGGCGGCAATTTCTATGCGATCGGCGAATCGCTGCACGTCGATCCGGACGCGCAGTAAGCGCCGGGCGCACTGTCGCGGATCGGGCGCGCTTCATGCGCGCTTTTTCAATTCCGCGAGCATGAGGTCGGCGAACGCCTGCGCGACGCGCGGCAGCGTGCGCCCGCGCTTCGCGACGAGCGCGATCGGCCGTACGAACGCGCGATCGTCGATCGGCTTCGCGACCAGGTCGGGCTCGGCGCGCACCTCCCGTGCGGTCGCGGGCAGGATCGTCACGCCGAGGCCGCCGCGCACCATCGCGACGGCCGTCATCATGTAGGTGGGCTCGCATGCGATATCGGGCGTGCAGCCGGCCGCTTTCAGCGCGGCATCGACGACGCTGCGCACGCTCGTGCCCTGCGCGGTGAGCACGAGCGGCGCGCCGGCGACGTCGGCGGTGCTCACGCGGCGCTTGCGCGCGAGCGGATGATCCTTCGGGCATACGGCGACGAGCCGGTCGGCGCCCGCGTACAGCACCTCCAGCGTCGCATCGAACGTGTCGCCGCCGGTCAGCCCGAGATCGGCTTCCTCGTTGCGCACCAGCGCGGTGACGAGGCTCGCGACGCCGTCGCGGATCTCGAAGCCCGCGCGCGGCACGTCGCGCCGGAACGACTGGATCAGCTCCGGCAGCACGCTGGACGCGAAGGTCGGTAGGCAAGCGAGCCGCACCGTGCCGCTCGTGCCTTCGCCGAGCGCGCGCGCATCGCGCAGCACGCGCTCCATGTCGTCGAGCGAGCGCTGCAACAGCGGCAGTAACTCGCGCCCGGTCTGCGTGAGGGCGACGCTGCGGCTGTTGCGGTCGAACAGGCGCGCGCCGACGATGTCCTCGAGCCGGCGAATCTGCACCGTCAGCGCCGGCTGCGACAGATGCAGCCGCGCGGCGGCGCGCGTGAAGTTGCCGGCGTGCGCGACGGTGACGAACGCGCGAATGTCGCGAAGATTCAGATCCATAACGCTTCGTGATTGCTGCGATCAAATCATTTCAATTGTGCTATCGCTGCGCCGACCTTACGCTCGTCTCCAACAAAAGACAAGGTAGGAGACACCGATGCTGCCGTTACTCGGGCTGGGCACGATCGTCGTGCTGCTGGCCGCGATTCTGTCGAAGCGGATGTCGCCGCTCGTCGCGCTGATCGTCGTGCCGATCGCCGCGTCGCTGCTCGGCGGCTTCGGGCTGCACACCAGCAAATTCGTCATCGACGGGCTGAAGGGGCTCGCGCCCGTCGTCGGGATGTTCGTGTTCGCGATCCTGTATTTCGGGACGATCACCGACGCCGGCACGCTCGATCCGATCATCGACCGGATCCTCGGCGCGGTCGGCACGCGGCCGACGCGCATCGTGATGGGCACGACGCTGCTCGCGCTGCTGATCCACCTCGACGGCTCGGGTGCCGTCTGCTTTCTCGTGACGATTCCGGCCGTGCTGCCGCTGTACGACCGATTGAAGATGGACCGGCGCGTGCTGGCCGCCGCCGTGTCGATGGCCGCGGGCATCAACTTCCTGCCGTGGACCGGGCCGATGATTCGCGCGTCCGCGTCGCTGCACCTGCCGGTGTCGGCGCTGTTCAATCCGCTGATTCCGGTGCAGGCGATCGGGCTCGTGTTCGTGTTCGGCGTCGCGTACTGGCTCGGGCGGCGCGAGGAGAAACGGCTCGGGCTGTCGCGCAACGATGCGTCGATTCCGTTGCCCAAACGCGAGCTGACCGCCGACGAGCAGGCGCTGCGCCGGCCGCACCTGTTCTGGTTCAACCTCGTGCTGACGCTCGTCGTGCTCGGCACGATGGTCGTGATGGGCGAGAAGATTCCGCCCGCGATCATGTTCATGGTCGGGCTCTGCATCGCGCTGATGGTGAATTACCCCGACGTCGACATGCAGCGAAAGCGCATCGACGCGCATGCGCGCGCTGCGCTGATGATGGCCGGCATCCTGCTCGCGGCCGGCGTGTTCACCGGGATCATGCAGGGCAGCGGGATGCTGAAGGCGATGGCGCAGGCGGCGGTCGGCTTCGTGCCGCCGTCGATGGCGGGCCATATCCCGGTGGCGCTCGGTCTCGCGTCGATGCCGCTCAGCATGCTGTTCGATCCCGATTCGTTCTACTTCGGCGTGCTGCCGGTGATCGCGGAAGTGGCCGGCCAGCTCGGCGTGCCGGCCGTGCAGGTCGGGCAGGCGGCGCTGCTCGGCCAGATGACGACGGGGTTCCCGGTCAGCCCGCTCACGCCCGCGACGTTCCTCGTCGTGGGCCTGTGCGGGATCGAGCTGGCCGAGCACCAGAAATTCACGTTTCCGCTGCTGTTCGGCGCGTCGATCGTGATGACGATCGCCAGCGTCGCGCTCGGCATTTTTTGATTCTTCCCGGCGGCGCATTTCGCCGGACGACGGTACGGACATGACAGCCATGCAAACTGAACGACGCGTGCGAATCGGCGCGGGCGCCGGCTACTCGGGCGACCGGATCGAGCCCGCGGTCGAACTGGCCGAACACGGGCAGCTCGACTATCTGGTGTTCGAGTGCCTGGCCGAACGCACGATCGCGATCGCGCAGCAGGCGCGCCGCAACGATCCCGCGCTTGGCTACGATCCGCTGCTCGACGCGCGGATGCAGGCGGTGCTGCCGGTCGCGGCGGCCAGGCGCGTGCGGATCGTATCGAACATGGGTGCGGCGAACCCGTGCGCGGCCGCACGGCGTACCGCGCAGATCGCGCAGTCGCTCGGCATCGCGGGACTGAAAGTCGCGGCGGTCGAAGGCGACGACGTGCTCGACGTCGTGCTGCGCGGCGCGTTCCGTTTCGAGGAATCGGGCGATGAAGTCGCCGCGTATCGCGACCGCATCGTGTCCGCGAACGCGTATCTCGGCGCCGCGCCGATCGTCGATGCGCTCGCGGCCGGCGCGGACGTCGTGCTGACCGGCCGCGTCGCCGACCCGTCGCTGTTCGCCGCGCCGCTGATCCATGCGTTCGGCTGGCGGATGGACGACTGGGACACGCTCGGCCAGGCGACCGTCGTCGGCCATCTGCTCGAATGCGCGGGGCAGGTGACGGGCGGCTATTTCGCCGATCCCGGCTACAAGGACGTGCCGAATCTCGCGCGGCTCGGCTTCCCGATCGGCGAGGTCGCGGCCGACGGCTCGGTCGTGATCACGAAGGTGCCGCATGCGGGCGGCCGCGTGAGCGCGGCGACCTGCAAGGAACAACTGCTCTACGAGATTCACGACCCGTCGCGATATCTGCAGCCCGACGTCGTGGCCGATTTCACGCGCGTGGCAGTCGCCGAGGAAGCGGCCGATCGCGTGCGCGTGACGGGCGGGCGCGGCACCGCGCGGCCCGATACGCTGAAGGTGTCGGTCGCGTATGTCGACGGCTGGATCGGCGAAGGCCAGATCTCGTACGGCGGCCCGGGCGCGCTCGCCCGTGCGCGTCTTGCACTCGACATCGTTCGCGAGCGGCTCGCGCTGACCGGCGTCGCGGCGAGCGAATTGCGCTTCGACCTGATCGGCGTCGATGCGCTGTATGGCGACGCGACGCCGGCCGCGCGCGGCGAGCCGGCCGAGGTGCGCGTGCGGGTGACCGGCCGGGCGGCGAACGCCGCCGAAGCCGCGCGGATCGGCAACGAAGTCGAGACGCTCTATACGAACGGGCCGGCCGGCGGCGGCGGCGCGTTCAAGTCGACGCGCGAGGTGATCGCCGTGCAATCGGTGCTGCTGCCGCGCGCGGCCGTGACGCCGTCGTTTTCATTCGTGGAGGCCTGATGCAACTGCGTGAACTCGCGCATGCGCGCACCGGCGACAAGGGCAATACGCTGAACGTGTCGGTCATCTGCCGCGATCCGCGTCATTACGATCATCTGCGCATGCATCTGGATGCGGAGGCGGTCAAGGCATGGCTGGCGGGCATCGTCCACGGCGACGTCGTGCGCTACGAGTTGCCGGCGCTCGGCGCGTTCAACTTCGTGCTGCGCGATGCGCTCGGCGGTGGGGTGACGCGCTCGCTTGCGCTCGATGCGCACGGCAAGTCGATCAGTTCGGCGCTGCTCGCGATCGAGGTGCCGGATCCGGCGTAACGCTGGCGTAGTGCCGGGACGGGGCCGGGCGCTCACGGAATCGGGCACGCGCGGCGACAAGATCATTCATACGCACTACACGGTGAAGTTCGACGCCGCGTGCGGGCGTCAAGTCGTGCCGAAGGCGCTGCGCGACGGATACTGAGTCGTCGCGCGCCGGAACGGGCGGCGTTACGCCGCCCGCGCATCACACGTACAGGTAGCGCACGAGGTGAAAGAACACCGGCGCGGCGAAGCAGATCGAATCGACGCGATCGAGCATGCCGCCGTGGCCGGCGATCATCGAGCCCCAGTCCTTCGTGCCGAGCGAGCGCTTGACGGCCGACAGCACGAGCCCGCCGACGAAGCCCGCGATCACGATCGCGAGCGAGATCCCGAACGCCGCGCCGAAGCCGAACGGCGTCACGCGATACAGCGACGCGCCGCACAGCGTGGCCAGCAGGCCGCCGCCGACGAAACCCTCGATCGTCTTCGACGGCGACAACTGCGGCGCGATCTTGCGGCGTCCGAACAGTTTGCCGACCACGTACTGCAGCACGTCGCTGATCTGCACGACGAACAGGAAGAAGAACAGCAGGAGCGCGTTCTGCCCCGCGTAGTGCGGAATGTCGAGGATCAGCACGGCCGGCGCGTGGCTCAGCCCGTACACGCACACCATCAACGCCCAGTTGATCTTCGCGTTGCGGCTCAGGAATTCGCGCGTGTCCTGCGTGAGCGCCGATACGAGCGACATCGCGAAGAACAGGTGCACGGGCACGAAGATCGAGTACATCCCGTACCAGTTGATCCCGAGCAGCAGGTACTGCACGGGGATCGCGACGAAGAACGCGATGAAGAGCGTCGTATGGTCGCTCGCCGTGGTCGGCGTGAGCGTGATGAATTCGCGCAGCGTCAGGTACGACAGCAGCGCGAACACCAGATACGTGACGTTGTTGCCGAGGCCGATCGCGATGGCCATGATCGCGATCATCGCCCACCATGCGCGGATGCGCTGGTTCAGGTTGACGATGGTCGCGCTCGTGCCGCCGCTGCGCGCGCCGAGGATCGCGCCGATCACGGTCGCGACGACGAGCACGCCCGTGACGCCCGCGACCAGTTCCCAGAAGAGGGTTCGCATGGTTGATATCCGGAAAAGGGAGGAGGGGGCGCCGCGTTCAGCCGGCCGGCCGCTGCGGCGGCGCGAGCGCGATGACCGCGTCGCGCATGCGGGCGAGGAACGTCGGCTTGTCTTCCTGAGCGCCGAGCGCTTCGTTCGCGCCGAAATGCACCTTGCAGATCAGCGGCACGGGCCAGATCGCACCCTTCGGCATGATGCGCTGCAGGTTCTCGAGATAGACGGGCGCGAGCGCGACGTCCGGGAACTCCGTTGCGAGATGGAACAGCCCGCTCTTGAACGGCTGCGGCAGTACGTCGGCGCCGCGCGTGCCTTCAGGGAAGATGATGATCGAGTGACCCTGCCGCAGCGCATCGCGCACCGGGTCGAGTGGATCACCGCCGCTTTCGCGATGACGGTCGATCAGCACGACGTTCAGCAGCTTCTGCGCGATGTGGCGCTTCAGGTTGCTGCTGTCCCAGTAGTCGCGCGCGGCGACCGGCCGCACGACTGCACGCACGTCGCGCGGCAGAGCGGCGAGGATCGCGAGCGTGTCGATGTGGCTCGTATGGTTCGAGAAATAGATCTTCTGCGTCGGCGACGGCGGCGCCTGATGCCAGACGGGATACGCGCCGGCGACGAGCCGCACGATGGACAGCAGGAAGTCGCGCTGCCAGACGTTGAGAATGTTCATCGGTGCGCCGGCTCCTGCATGCATGCCCGGCCCGCTGCGCACGCGCGGCGGACGGAACCCCGGAATGTCGGCGCGGCAGGATGCGCGCCGGATCGCTCTCGTTTAGATTTTTTCAAGTTCGTGGCTGCCTGTCGCAGGTCCGCGATAATCGGACGATTCGTCGTTGCACGCTGTTGCGTCGCGGCGAATGCGCCGGTCGGCGGCGTGATAATCGGCTGTTGCACGAGTGCCCGTTTGCAGTTCGAACGGATCTCGCTGCGATCGGGCCAGCGGATTATCGCGAGTTTCGACGAAAAACGCCAGATTGGCGCCGCCGGGGGCCCGGGCCGCATGCTTGACGCAGCGAGGCCGCTCGGCGACGATGAGGGCCGTTCAATCCAGGCCGGCGACGGCCGTTTCGCCGCCCGGGGCATGGCGGCGGGAAACGTATCCGATCGTGCCGCGCGAATAATACGAATACGAAACGATGAGCCTCTACGCACTCAAACCCAAATTCCAGGGCCGTCTGCGCCCGTTCGCGAATTCGCTCGCCGAACGCGGCGTCACCGCCAACCAGGTCACGCTGTTCGCGGCCGGCGGCTCGATCGTCGTCGGCGCGCTCGCGGGGCTCGGCGTGTTCGCCCGCGTGCTGTTCCTGCTGATTCCGTTGTGGCTGTTCGCGCGGATGGCGCTCAATGCGATCGACGGGATGCTCGCGCGCGAGCACGGGCAGAAGAGCACGCTCGGCGCGTACCTGAACGAGCTGGGCGACGTCGTGTCCGATGTCGCGCTCGTACTGCCGTTCCTCGCCATTCCCGCGTTTGCGCCGGCGGACGTCTGGCTGTTCGCGCTGACAGCGGTGATCGTCGAATGCGCGGGGCTGATCGGCCCGCTCGTCGGCGCGACGCGCCGCTACGACGGCCCGTTCGGCAAGAGCGACCGGGCGCTGGCCCTCGGCGCGTTCGCGCTGTGGATCGGCTTCGGTTTGCCGGTCGGCAGTGTCGCCGCGTGGCTGTGGCGGCTGCTGATCGTGCTGTCGATCGTGACGGCGGTGCGGCGCGTCCAGGCGGGCATTGCCGAAGCGGGCGGCTGACGGGCCGGGCGCCGGAGGGCGGCGCCACACGATTCGAATAACGAAACGAGAGAGATCGCATGAGCACACGCACGGCCCGTGAGGCCGACTTCGTCACGCACGACGGCGAAACGCTGTTCTATCGGCACTGGCCCGCGACGGGCGCACGCTGCCGCGGCGCCATCGTGCTGCTGCATCGCGGGCACGAACATTCGGCGCGCGTCGCGCACCTCGTCGACGAGCTCGACCTGCCGGATTTCGCATTTTTTGCATGGGACGCACGCGGCCACGGTCGCTCGCCGGGCGCGCGCGGCTACAGTCCGAGCGCGGCCGCGTCGGTGCGCGACCTGCAGACCTTCGTCGAGCATATCCGCGACACGCACGGCATCGCGATCGAGGAGATGGCCGTGGTCGGCCAGAGCGTCGGCGCGGTGCTCGCGGCGACCTGGGCGCACGACTATGCGCCGCCGATCCGCGCGCTCGTCGTCGCGTCGCCGGCGTTCCACATCAAGCTCTACGTGCCGTTCGCGCGACCGGGGCTGCGGCTGATGCACAAGCTGCGCGGGCTGTTCTACGTGAACAGCTACGTGAAGCCGAAATTCCTCACGCACGATCCCGAACGGATCGCGAGCTACGCGTCCGATCCGCTGATCACGCGGCCGATCGCGGTCAACATGCTGCTCGACCTGCACGATACCGCGCAGCGGATCGTCGCCGACGCGGCCGCGATCACCGTGCCGACGCAATTGCTGATCTCGGGCGCCGACTGGGTCGTGCATCGCGGCCCGCAGGACCGCTTCTTCGAACGGCTCGGCTCGGCGCGCAAGGAGCGCATCGTGCTGCCGGGCTTCTATCACGACACGCTCGGCGAGCGCGACCGTGCGCAGGCGCTCGCGCCGCTGCGTGCGTTTGTGCTGCGCGAGTTCGATGCGCCGAGCCCGCGCGTGTCGCTCGCCGACGCGGACCGGCGTGGCGCGTTCCACGACGAATACGCGGCGCTCGTCCGGCCGCCGGCCAACGTGTTCGCCCGTGCGTACTGGGCCCTCGCGCGCGCCGGCCTGAAAGCCGGCGGCGCGCTGTCGGACGGCATCGCGCTCGGGCTGCGGCTCGGCTTCGATTCGGGCTCGACGCTCGACTACGTGTACCGCAATCGCGCGCAGGGGCGACTCGGCGTCGGCGCGCTGATCGACCGCACGTATCTCGATTCGCCGGGCTGGGTCGGCATCCGCCAGCGCAAGGTGCATCTGCAGGAATTGATCGGCGCGGCGATCGGCCGACTGCGCGGGCACGGCTCGCCGGTGCGGATCGTGGACATCGCGGCCGGCCACGGGCGCTACGTGCTCGACGCGATCGCGATGGCCGCCGAGCGCGACGGCGCGGCGCCCGACGACATCACGCTGCGCGACTACAGCCCGCCGAACGTCGAGGCCGGGCGCGTGCTGATCGCGCAGCGCGGCCTCGAGCCGATCGCACGCTTCGAGCGCGGCGACGCATTCGACGAGGCGTCGCTCGCGACGCTCGAGCCGCGGCCGACGCTGGCGATCGTGTCGGGGCTGTACGAGCTGTTCGGCGAGAACGCGCTGATCGAGCGCTCGCTGCGCGGGCTCGCGCAGGCCGTGCCGCCGGGCGGCTATCTCGTCTATACGGGGCAGCCGTGGCATCCGCAGCTCGAATTCATCGCGCGCGTGCTGAACAATCACCGCGGCGAGTCGACCTGGGTGATGCGCCGCCGTTCGCAGGCCGAAATGGACGAGCTCGTCGCGCGGGCGGGCTTCCGCAAGCTCGACCAGCGGATCGACGAGATGGGCATCTTCACGGTCAGCCTCGCGCAGCGGGTCGACGCGTCATGAGCGCGCTCGGCGGCGGCGCTGGCGCGGGGAGCGGGTTGGCCGAGCCGGCGGCCGGCGCGCGCGACGCGTCGTTCGCGCTGCGCGTCGGCTGGCTCGCGGCGATGGGCGCCGTCTTCTTCTCGACGTACGGCTTCGCGAACTGGCTGGCCGCCCGCCGCGCCGCGGTGCCGACGTTCGCGTTCGGCTGGGAGCAAGCGATCCCGTTCGTGCCGTGGACGATCGTGCCGTACTGGTCGATCGACCTGCTGTATGCGCTGTCGTTCTTCTTCTGGACGCGCCGCGACGATTTGCTCGATCACGTGAAGCGGCTCTTGACCGTGCAACTGGTGTCGGTCGCGTGCTTCATCGCGTGGCCGCTGCGCTTCGGCTTCGAACGGCCCGACGCGGGCGGCATGGCCGGTGCGCTGTTCACGCTGCTGATGGGCTTCGACAAACCGTTCAACCAGGCGCCGTCGCTGCATATCGGCTTGCTCGTCGTGCTGTGGGCCGTTTATGCGAAGCACCTGCGCGGCACGTTCGCGCGCGTCGTGCTGCATTCGTGGTTCGCGGCGATCGGCGTGTCGGTGCTGACGACCTACCAGCATCACGCGATCGACGTGCCGACCGGTGCGGCCGTCGGTTGTCTCGCCCTGTTCCTGTTTCCGTTGCGGGATGCCGCGGGCCGATTGCCGGGCGCCGACGCGTCGCCGTGCGCGGCCAGTCGCGCGCTCGCGCGCCGCTATGCGTGCGGTGCCGCGCTGGTCGCACTCGTGGCGCTGGCGTGCGTGCCGCGCGCGCCGGGCTGGGCGCTGGCGGCAGGGTGGGTCGCGCTGGCGCTCGCCTGCGTCGCCTGGGCCTACCGGCGCGGCGCGCCCAGCGCGTTTCAGAAAGATGCGCACGGGCGGTTTCCGGTTTTCATCGGCTGGCTGCTCGCGCCGACGATCGCCGGCGCGTTCGTCAATTCGCGGTTGTGGACGTTCCGGCAGCCGGCGCCGGTGCGGATCGACGAACGCGTGTCGATCGGCCGTACGCCGACGACGCGCGACATCCGGCGCCACGGCTTCACCGCGCTGGTCGACCTGACCGCCGAGATGCCGCGCTGGGCCGCGGCCGATGCATCGTTCGCGTATGCGTGCGTGCCGCAGCTCGACCTCGTCGCGCCGACGGCGGCGCAGCTCGCGCAGGCCGTCGCGGCGCTCGAACGCCTGCATGGCGAAGGGCGCGACGTGCTGGTCTGCTGCGCACTCGGCTACGGGCGCAGCGTGCTGTGCGCGGCTGCCTGGCTCGCGGCGCGGCGCGGGCTGACGAATGCGCGCGACGCGCTGGCCGCGGTGCGCGCGGTCCGGCCGCATGCGGTGTGGTCGGAGGAGGGCGTGGCCGTGCTGCAGCAGTGGATCGATCGCCGTTGCGACGGGGGGGACGGGTGATGCGCGATCCGTGCGCTCCGTTCAGGATTGCCGCCGCGCGCGGCGCGCTCGATGCGGGCGTGTGGGCGATCGCGGCCGCGCTGGCTGCGGCCGGCGCGGGCGGGTGGAT
This sequence comes from Burkholderia sp. ABCPW 11, assembly GCF_001523445.1. NCBI lineage: Bacteria > Pseudomonadati > Pseudomonadota > Betaproteobacteria > Burkholderiales > Burkholderiaceae > Burkholderia > Burkholderia sp. ABCPW 11. The sequence goes on from NZ_LOVM01000041.1 coordinate 196,440, forward strand.
CGCGGCGGGCTGGCCGCCGGCGACGCTCGCCCGCGTGCTGCTGGCCGCCGTCAGCACGGGATCGGGAATCGCGGCGCTGTGGTACGCGGTGCGCATCGAGATCGATCGGCGGCTGTTCGCCGCATTGGCGCGGGCGGCGGGAAGTCATGCATCGGTCGACGACGGGCTCGCGGCGCTCGACCGCGCGCTCGTCGATCTGGGCTGGATCGACGCAGCGAAGGCGGGGCGCACGCTCGACGCGCGCGTGCGCGGCGCGGTCCGGCTGTGCCGGGCTGCCGTGCTCGTCGCGGTCGTGCAGTGGATCGTCGTCGGGATCGCGATCGCGGGGCGGCCGATCGGCTAGCGATGCGTGCCAGGCGTCATGCGGGCGCGGAGCGCCGCGACCGCATTCGCTTGGCTTCGTACATCGCCCGATCCGCCCGCTCGATCAGCGCATTCATGTCGGTGCCGTCGGCCGGCGGCGTCGCGATCCCGATCCCGATGCCGATGCCGACACCGAGCCGCAGCGCATGTCCGTCGAATCGGAACGATTTGCCGACCTGCCGCGCAAGCCGTGTGCTTCGCCCATGCGCGGAGGACAGGGCGGTGGGGTCGACGATTTGATCCAGGTCAGTTTTCCGCGAAGAAAATCCGTCGCACGGCGCGTGCTTGCGGTAGCATACGCGCCGCCCGCGGCAGCGGGTTCCGCGCGGTCTGCAAGGATCGCGGCCGAGGCCCGGCGAGCCGTCCCGCGCCGGCAATATGCCGGTCCGGCCGTCCGACGGGCAACGGCGCAATTCTTGCCATTCACGCTTCCTGCGCAACATTTCCGACCGAATTGAGGTTTTTTCGTTTCTCAGTCGCGAATCGCGGTGAGTTTCGTTCTATTTTTGAGATAGTGTGACGAATGGGCGGGCGCCGGTGCCAGGCGCTTCGCCACGCGACGAACGGATCATTGAAGAATCCGCCGCGTCGTTCCGATAAATCAATCAGGCCATATCCGCGTTACACGACGCGCAACATATATGAGGGGAAGCAGAGGGGATGCGCACTCACGGGCATAGCTGCTTTGCGCGCGTCGATTTCGACGCGCAGGATGACCGGACGATCGTGACGCAGCGGAGCGGCGCATGAAGCCGGCCGTGTCGCTGTTCGTCCTGGCGGCCGCGATGACCGGCGCTTTCCACGCGGCCGTGCTGTCTGCCGCGCCGATGCCGGCCGCCCCCGCCGCCGCTTCGGCGGTCGCTGCCGGTCACGCGGCGGCGCCCGATGCAGCGCCGGCCGCGGTGCCCGCGGCGGCGCCGACGGCGGCCAGCGCGTCGGCCGCCGGCCTGCCTGCGACGACCGTGCATGTGCCGTTCGCGTCGCTCGGCGCGTTCGATCCGCTCCGCCTGCGCGGCGCCGACGACGCTCGCACGATCAACGCCGGCGTGCGGCTCGATCGCGTGGTCACGGGCGCGCGGTTGCGCCTGACCTACGCATATTCGCCGTCGCTGGTGTTCCCGCTGTCGCACCTGAAGGTGTCGATGAACGGCGAGGTGATCGCGACCGTCCCGTTCGACGCCGCGCGCGCGGGCCGCACGGTGACGCAGGAGATCCCGATCGATCCGCGCTACTTTTCCGATTTCAACCAGATCGGCCTGCGCCTGATCGCGCACTACACGCTCGACCACTGCGAGGATCCGGCGAACTCGGCGCTGTGGGCGGACGTGAGCCCGACGAGCGAGCTGATCCTCGACGAATCGCCGGTGCGCTTGCCGAACGATCTCGCGCTGCTGCCCGCGCCGTTCTTCGACCGGCGCGACAACGGCCGCGTGCGGCTGCCGTTCGTGCTGCCGGCCACGCCCGATTCGGCGACGCTGCGCAGCGCGGGCGTGCTCGCGTCGTGGTTCGGCGCGCTGGCCGACTACCGGCATGCGCGCTTCCCGGTGTCGGCGGCGCTGCCGGCCGACGATCAGGCCGTCGTGGTCGGCACGGCCGCGACGCTGCCGGCCGGTCTCGCGCTGCCGCCGGTGGGTGGCCCGCTGCTCGCGGTCGCCGACAACCCGGCCGCGCCGGGCCGCAAGCTGCTGGTCGTCACGGGCCGCACGGCGGCCGAGGTCGACGACGCGGTCGCGACGCTCGTGCTCGGCCGCGCGGCGCTGTCGGGACCGGCGGCGACGGTCGCGCACGTCGATCTTGGCGCGCCGCGCAAGCCGTACGACGCGCCGCGCTGGCTGCCGGTGAATCGGCCGATCGCGTTCCGCGAACTCGTGAACGACCCGCGCCAGCTGGAAGTGCGCGGCACGACGCCCGACGCGATCCGGCTGAACCTGCGCGTGCCGGCCGATCTGCATTCGTGGAACGGCGCGGGCGTGCCGATCACGCTGCGCTACCGCTATACGGCGCCGACCGTGCAGGACAATTCGACGCTCGCGGTCGAGATCAACGATCAGCTCGTGAAGTCTTACCGGCTCGGGCCGGCTCATGCGGAGGACGCGCACGGTCGCATGCAGCTGCCGCTGCTGGCGGTGCCGGAAGGGCGCGTGACGAGCGACGTCGACATTCCCGCATTCCGCGTCGGCAGCGGCAATCAGCTGCAGTTCCGCTTCACGCTCGATTCGCAGAAGACGGGCCTGTGTTCGAGCACGGCCACCGAGCCGCAGCGCGCGGCGATCGATCCCGATTCGACGATCGACTTCTCGCACTTCGTCCATTACGCGCAATTGCCGAATCTCGCGTTCTTCGCGAACAGCGGCTTCCCGTTCACGCGCTTCGCGGACCTGTCGCAAACGGCCGTCGTGATGCCCGACCGGCCGTCGCCGCAGGAGCTCGAGGCCTACCTGACGATGCTCGGCCACATGGGCGAATGGACCGGCTTTCCGGCGCTGCGCGTGCAGGTCGCGCGGCCCGGCGACGTCGCCGCGCTGTCGGGGCATAAGGATCTGCTCGTGATCGACGGCTCGCCGGCGTCGCCGCTGCTCGCGCACTGGGGCGCGGCGCTGCCGCTCGCGATCGGCGAGCAGGGCGGCGCGGGTGGCGCGGGCGCGACGCGCGTCGCGTTCACGGTGAAGGAGCGCTGGCGCAACGGCGTAGGCGTCGCCGACGGCGGCGCGCACGTCGAACAGACCGGCCCGCTCGCGGCGCTCGCCGGGTTCGAGCTGCCGGGCAGCCGCGGCCGCAGCGTCGTCGCGCTGACGGCGACCGACCAGCGGCGCCTCGGCGATCTGCTCGACGTGTTCGAGAACGCCGGGCTCGTGTCGCAGTTGCAGGGCGACCTCGCGCTGGTGCGGCCGGGGCAGGTCGACAGCTTGCGGGTTGGCGAGCCGTACGTGGTCGGCTTCGTGCCGTGGTATGCGCGCGTGTGGACGCAGGCGGCGCGGCATCCGGTCGTGCTCGGCGCGGTCGGTGTCGTCGCGGGGCTGCTGCTCGCGCTCGGCGTGTTCAGCGTGCTGCAGCGAATCGCCGCGCGTCGACGGGGGATGTAACGGATGGCGCGGGCAATGACGAAGCGACGGGCAACGCAGCCGGCGCGGCGTGCCGGCGCGACGCTCGCGCTGGCGGTTGCGGTGACGTGCGCGGCGGCTGGCATGGCCACGCGCGCGCACGCCGCGGGGGCCGGCGCAGCCGATGCGGCGGGCGCGGGGTGCGGCGCGGCGTGGCCGCGCTGGGAGGCGTTCAAGCGCGATTTCGTCTCGGCCGACGGCCGCGTGATCGATGTCGGCTCGGCCGATTCGCGCACGGTATCGGAGGGGCAGGCGTATGGACTTTTCTTCGCGCTGGTCGCGAACGACCGGCGCATGTTCGACACGATCCTCGCATGGACCGAGAACAACCTCGCGCAGGGCGACCTGAGCGCGCATCTGCCGGCGTGGCTGTGGGGCCGCGCGCCCGACGGCGCGTGGCGCGTGCTCGACGCGAACGCGGCGTCGGACGCCGACCTGTGGATCGCGTATGCGCTCGTCGAGGCCGGACGGCTGTGGCACGAGCGCAGCTATACGGCGCGCGGCGCGCTGCTCGCGAAGCGCGTGCTCGACACCGAGACGGCGACCGTGCCGAGCCTCGGCCTCACGCTGCTGCCGGGGCCGACCGGGTTCAAGCTGGCCAACGGCCAATGGCGCGTGAATCCGAGCTATTCGCCGCCGCAGGTGATCCGCGCGCTCGGCGCGCGGCTGCCCGACGACCGTCGCTGGGCCGCGCTGGCATCCAGCACCGGACGCGTGCTGCTCGACACCGCGCCGAAAGGCTTCTCGCCCGACTGGGCGTTGTATCGCGCGGGCAAGGGTTTCGGGCCCGATCCGGACACGCAGGCGCAGAGCGCTTACAACGCGATCCGCGTGTACTTGTGGGCCGGCATGCTGGACCGTGCCGATCCGCTCGCCGCGCCGCTGCTCGCGCGCTTCGCGCCGTTCGCCGACCATATCGCCGCGCACGGCGCGCCGCCGGAGCGCGTCGATACGACGACGGGCGTCGCGGGGCCGAACGACGGCAACGGCGGATTCTCCGCGGCGGCCGTGCCGTTTCTCGACGCACGCGGCCAGCACGCGCTCGCGGATGCGCAGGCAGCCCGCGTCGACACGCTCGCGCGCCAGTCGGCGCCCGGCTATTACACCAGCGTGCTGACGCTGTTCGGCCTCGGCTGGCGCGACGGCCGCTACCGGTTCGGGGCGGACGGCACGCTCGACACCCGCTGGGGAGGCCGTTCGTGCGCCGCCCGCTGAAGTGCGCCGTGCCTCACGTCGCGGGATTCGCGTGGCTCGCGTCGTCGGTGTGCGCGGCGGCGCCGGGCGTGGCGTCGGGCGCGGCGATGGCGAACCCCGCGGCACCGGCGGCCTCGGCTGCGGCCGATGCGCGGCGCGAGCTCGATACCGCGCGGATGTGGGGCATCAAGCATCGCGACGATCTCGCCCGCGATGCGCTGCGCAAGGGCCTGCTGATCGCGCCGGGCGATCCCGAGCTGCTGGCCGAACAGGTGCGCGTGCTGCTGCGGCTCGGCGACGCGAAAGGCGCGCAGGCCTCGCTGGCGCGGCTGCAGGCGCAGGCGCCGAATGCGCCTGCGACGCGGCGGGTGGCCGACGAATACCGCGTCGCGACGAGCGGGCGCGGCGAGATGGCGCAGATCCGGCTGCTCGCGCGCAGCGGCCGCGCCGACGAGGCGGCCCGGCGGATCGTCGCGCTGTTTCCGAACGGCGCGCCGGCGGGGGCGCTCGGCGCCGAGTATTACCAGATCGTGTCGAATGCGCCGGGCGGGCGCGCGCCGGCGATCGCCGCGCTGCGCCGCGCGGTCGCCGCCGATCCGCGCGACACGAGCGCATCGGTCGCGCTCGCGCGGCTGTTGAACCAGCGCGACGACACGCGCGCGGAAGCGAACCGGATCGCAGCGTCGCTCGCGAAACGCGCCGACGCGGACCATACGGAAGCGATGGCGCTGTGGCGGCGCGTGCTGCAGTCGGCCGGCAGCGACCCGGCGTATCTCGATGCGCTGCAGGCCTATCTCGCGCTCGCACCGGACGACACCGAATTCCGCGATCGCGCCGCCGGCCTCGAGCGGCAGCGCGATGCGCAGCGCCGGCTCGAACGCGATCCCGACTACATCGCGCAGCAGCGCGGGTTGCAGGCGCTCGCGCGCGGCGACCTGGCCGCCGCCGATCCGCTGCTCGCGCGCGCTGCGCGCTCGCGCCCGGACGACGCCGATGCGCTGGGCGGGCTCGGCTTGCTGCGTCTGCGCGAAGGGCGGCACGACGAAGCGCGCGCGCTGTTCGCGCGGGCCGCGACGCGTGCGACCGACCAACGCGGCAAATGGCTGGGCCTCGCGCGTACCGCGCAGTTCTGGGGGCTGCTCGCCCAGGGCCGCGAAGCGGCCAGCGCGGGCCGCCCGAAGGATGCCGAACGCGCCGCACGTGCGGCGCTCGCGATGCAGCCGGACAACCCGGACGCGAAGCTGCAGCTCGCCGATGCGCTGCTCGCGCAGCGCGACTGGGCGCAGGCGGAGCCGCTGCTGCGCGGCTTGCTGGCCGCGCGCTCGCCGAGCCTGTCGGCCGTGCGCGACACGGCCACGCTGTATGAAAACACCGGCCGTGCGGACCGGATCGGCCCGCTGCTCGACGCGCTGCAAGGGCGCGTGACGGGCACCGACGATCGTCGCGCGCTCGACGGCCTGCGCGGCGACCTGCTCGCGAAGGAGGCGCGTGCGCTGGCCGACAAGGGCGCACGCGGGCCGGCCGCGCAACGCTACGAGGCGGCCGTGCGCGCGGCGCCCGACGTGCCGTGGACGCGCTTCGCGCTCGCGCGCCTCTATCGCGACATGGGGCTGCCGCAGCTCGGCCGCACGGTGATGGACGACGGGCTTGCACGGAGCGACACGCCCGAGATGCGCTACGCGAGCGCGCTGTACCGCAACTCGCTCGACGATGTCGCGGGCGCGCAGGCCGCGCTGGCGCCGATCGACGATGCGCACCGTTCGGACGGCATGCGCGCGCTGGCGCGCAAGCTCGATGCCGAAAGCGCGCTGGCCGACGCGCGCGGCGCGCATGCCCGTGGCGACCGCGCGGCATTCGCCGCCACGCTCGCGCACGCGCAGGCGAGCGCGCCGGACGATCCCGACATGCTCGCCGCGATCGGCGCGCAGTGGATCGACGCGGGCGAACCCGAGCGCGGCCTCGCGCCGCTGCACGCCTGGATCGCCGCGCATCCGCGCGAAGCCGACGCGGACGTGCGGCTGCGCTACGGCGACCTGCTCGGCAGCGCCGGGCGCGACGATGCGCTCGCCGCGTGGCTCGACACGCTGCGCCGCGACCCGGCGCTGACGCCCGTGCAGACGGCGCGGCTCGAGGACCAGTCGCTGCGGCTCGTGCTGCGGCAGACCGACGATGCGATCGCGCGACAGGACTACGCACGGGCGCGCATGCGGCTCGATCGCGCGAGCCCGGCCGGCCGGGCGGACGAGCGTTACGCGCTCGAACTCGCCGATCTCGAACGCGCGCAGGGCCATTACGGCGCCGCGCGCGAGGCGCTCGGGCCGGTCGTGGCGCGCACGCCGGACGACGCCGATACGCAGCTCGCGCTCGCGCGGATCGACGAAGACAGCGGCAACCGTGCCGCCGCGCGCGAGCGCGTGCTGGCCGTGCTGGCGCGCACGCCGGACGACGACGTCGACACGCAACTGTCGGCCGTGCGCCGCCTGAACGCGCTGCGTAGCCCGGACGACGCCGCGCCGGTGACCGAGCGGCTGCAGGCCGCGTATCCGACCCGCGCCGACGTGACGGTCGCGGCCGGGCGTGTGGCCGAGACGCAGGGCCGCTATGACGACGCGGCGTCGCTGTACCGGCTGTCGCGGTCGCAGGAACGCACGACGGGCGTGAGCCCGGGCCGCGACGGGCTCACGCCCGCGCAGGCCGCGATCGCGGAACTCGAGCAGCGGCGCAATCCCGAGATCGAGACCGGCTGGATGCCCGCATACAAATCGGGCGACGAAGGCATCTCGTCGTATCGCGCGCAGCAGGTGCCGATCTACCTGCAGATGCCGATCCGCTACGACGGGCACGTGTTCGCGCAGATCGACACCGTGCATCTCGATCCGGGCACGCTCGACACGAGCGATCCGGACGCGTATTCGCTGAAGACGTTCGGCACCTATGCGGCGCTCAGGGCACGGACGAATCCGCCGGCCGCCGCGCTGCTCGCGAATCCGCCGGGCTCGCTGCACCAGTCGACGACGGGCGTCGCGCTCGGCGCCGGCTATCTGTCGGATGCGTGGCGCGTCGATCTCGGCACGTCGCCGCTCGGCTTTCCGGTGCATTACCTCGTCGGCGGCGTGCGCTATCGCTTCGACGCGGGCCCCGCGAGCTTCTCCGTGAATGCATCACGGCGGCCGGAAACGAGCAGCGTGCTGTCGTACGCGGGGATGCGCGACCCGTGGACGGGCGCGGTGTGGGGCGGCGTGCGCCGCGACGGCGTGAGCCTGCGCGCGTCGGTCGACGTCGGCCGCACGAACCTGTTCGCGGAACTCGGTGCGGGCGTGCTGTCCGGCCGCAACGTCGAACGCAATGCGGAAGCCACGCTGCGCACCGGCTTCACGGTGCCCGTGTACGAGCGCGCGACGATGAAGGTCAGCACCGGGCTCGTCGGCAATGCGTGGCACTACGCGCAGAACCTGCGCTACTACACGTACGGGCAGGGCGGTTACTACAGTCCGCAGCGCTATCTGTCGCTCGGCGTGCCGATCGAATGGGCGGGGCGGCACGATGCGCTGTCGTGGGACCTGACCGTCACGGGCGGGATCTCGAACAGCTACGAGAAGGATTCGCTGTATTACCCGACGTTCTCCGATCAGCGCGCTGCGCAGGTGGCGGCCGGGTTCGTGTACGCGGGCAGTTCGACGCGCGGCGTGTCGTTCTCGTACGGCGTGAACGGCATCGTCGAATATCGCGTGAACCCGCACCTGAGTGTCGGCGCGCAGTTGCACGTCGACCGGTCGCACGACTATGCGCCGAGCTCGGCGCTCGTCTACCTGCGCTATGCGTTCGACGCACGCGCGCCGCGCAACTGGCTCGTGACGCCGACGCCCGTGCGGCTTTATTCGGATTACTAGGGGAACGTCGTGAATACGGAATTCGATGCCACCCGCTCCGCGCCCGGCGCCACCGGCCTGGCCGACCGCCTGCGCGCGCTGTTGCGCGTGGGGCCGGGGGGCGGCCGCGCCGGCGCATTGAGCCGGCTCGCGATCGACGGTTTGCCCGACACGTGGACGCAACTGGAAGCCGGCGGCCTTTATGCGATCTACGCGGCCGGCGGCACGCCGGCATGCGATGCGCTCGTATGGGAAAGCGCGCGCCAGGCGCGCACGCGCGACGTCACGATCGTATTGGCGCGCGATCCGGCGCGCGTCGCCGCGCAGATGGCATCGCTCGGTTTCGCGGGAGGCGCGCAGCCGGCCGGCTGGCCGCGCAACCTGAACGTGCTGGCGATGCCGGCGGCGGCCCAGCCGGCCGACGACGGCGCCGACGCCGGCTTGGCCGGCAACGCGCCGCGCCGCGCGGCGCCGGGCGCGTTCGCGCGGCTGACCGGCGGCTTGCGCGCGATGAAGCGCTACGGGCTGCATGCGCGTTCGCTGTATTTCGTCGAAGGCGCACAGCGCTGGTTCAGCTGGGACGATCCGGCCGCGCTCGCGGACGAAGCGTACGCACTGGCCGACTGGTGCCGCGCGCGCCGGATCGCGCTCGTGCTTTTGCTCGACCCCGAAGCGACCCGTGCGGGCGGCGCCGCCCGCGCCGACGATGCGCCGCTCGTGCGCGATGCGGATCGCACGCAGCGCGGCGACTTCCACGGTATCTGCTCGGGCGTCGCGCAGTTGCAGCGCACGCACGGCGAGCTGCTGTGGGTCGTCGATTTCTGGCGCGCGGGCGACACGCTCGCAGCCGGCGAGGTGCGGCCGCTGCGCTTCGCACCGGGCGGCCGGCTGTCGGCGAACGTCGATGGCGGCGCGACCGAACCGGCGCGGCGGATGAAGCTCGCGCACGACGAGGATCGCGTGGTGGTCAGCCGCGCGGTGCTCGACGGTGCGAGCCGCGTGCCGGACGGCTGGGAAATCGTCGACGACAACGCGGCCGTCGTCGCTGCGTGCGCGCATGCGCAGGCCGCCACCGCGGTGCTCGCGTTCCGTTCGCATCCGCAACTCGAAGCGCTGTGCGCGGACGTGCACGCGCTGCGCCGGCAGTGCGGCGGCGCGCTGAAGATCGCGGTCGTCGAGCGCGGCGAGGTGCTGCGCCAGCAGTTCGAGGTGCTCGTGCTGAGCGTCGGCGCGAACCGCGTCGTCGCGCGCGATCTGCCCGCCTCGCGGATGCAGGCCGCCGTGCACGCGCTGCACGGCCAGCTTTACGCGCGGCCCGTCGCGGCCGACTATCGTGCGGCGCTCGCGGCCGCGCTCGGCGATTCGGTGCTCGGCTATCTGCCGGTCGGCGCGTTCTGCCAGCGGGTTCGCGCGGTGCTCGACCGCGGCGCGGTGCTCGCGCTGCCGCATACGCTCGCGAAGCTCACGCTGTTGCCGGGCGTGTCGCACGTCGACGCGCTGCGACATTGCCGGCCGCGCCGCACGGGCGACATCGTGACGGCCGATGCCGGACACCTGTTCGTGTTCCTGTTCGCGTGCGAGCCGGTCGACGCCGACGACGCGCTCGCGCGGATCTTCGACGTGCCGGTCGATACGCTGTCCGACCGCGTCGTATGCCTCGGACAGGGCAGCATCGACACCGAGCTCGACGCGCTGACGGCCGAGAATCGGCGTGCGCCGATCGCCGACTACAGCGACCTGTTCGCGGCGACGCAGCCGGCGGGCGACGCGCGCGCCGCTCGCGGCGCGGCGTTGCCCGACGCGAGCGAGGTGAGCGACGCGATCGATGCGATCGATACCGTCGTCGCGCTCGACGCGATGGGCGTGCCGCAGGCGTCCGCGCCCGCGCCCGCCGTCGCCCCCGCGGCGTCGGACCCCGTCGTTCCCGCCGCGCGTGCGCGCGGCGCCGTCCGCAGCGCGATGCCGCTGCGCAAGCAGGAGGACGCATGATCGCCGACCTCGTCATCGGCTTCGTCGTCGGTATCGCGATTGCGGTGCCGGTGTGGATCGTCGCGCAGCACCTCGGCATCGGCCGCGGCTTTTCCGCGCCGCGCGGCATCGACCGGCGCGACGCGGTACCGTGCGAACTCGTGCCGGTCGTGCTGCGGGGCCGCCTGCTGCCGGGCGCCGGCGGCGATGATCGCGACAACCGCGACAACCGCGACAGCGAGGCGGCACGATGAAGACGATCGCCGTTGCTTCGACGACGGGCGGCGCGGGCCGCACGACGCTCGCCGCCGCGCTCGCGGTGCTGCTCGCGCGCCGCGGCCGGCCGGTCGTCGCCGTCGAATTCGATGCGCAGAACCTGATGGGCGCGGCGCTCGGCCTCGACACGCTGGCCGAACACGGTCTCGCGCACAGCCTGCTGGGCGGCGCCGAGCCGTGGCACGCGCACACGTGGCGCAACACCGACGGCGTGCTGTTCGTGCCGTACGGGCAGGTCGATGCGGCCGGGGCTGCCGCGTGCGATGCGCGGCTCGCGGCCGATCCGGCCTGGCTGTCGCGCGCGCTCGACGAGATCGCGTTGCCGCCCGACGGCGTCGTGCTGATCGACACCGCCCGCTATCCGTCGCCGCAGGCCGGGCAGGCGATCCGGTGCGCGGACCTGACGCTCGTCGTCGTGCCGCCCGAGCCGGCCGCCTGCGCGACGACGGCCGCGCGGCTCGGCGCGTTGCGGGCCGGCCGTGGCGAACTGCAGATCGTCGTGAACCGGCTGAACCCGGCGCGCGACATGCAGCGCGACGCGCTGGCGATGCTGCGCGCGGTCGCCGGGCCGGCATCGATGCTCGAGCAGCGCATCCACGTCGACGCGGCGGTGCCCGAAGCGCTCGCGCGCGGCAGCTGGATCTTCGACGACGCGCCCTATTCGCAGGCGTCGCACGACCTGAACGGCGTCGCGAACTGGGTCGATGCATGGCTCACGGCGGCCGTCGCGGGCCGTGCCGGAGCGGCGCGATGAAGGCCGCGCTCGCGTCGCGACTGCGCGCGTTCGGCCGTCGGGCGGCCGACTGGTGCGCGCGCGGCATCGGGCTGCCGGCGGAACGCACGCGGGTGGACTGGCTGGTGCGGCTGTTCTTCCACGCACCGCCGCCCGGCCGGCCCGATCGCGTGCGCCGCTGGGTGCGCGTCGCGTTCCTGAGGCTCGCACGAGACTGGGGCGTGCTGCAGCCGCTCAGCGTGCGCGAATGGCTGTGGCGCGCGATCGTGCGCGCTCCGCGCGCGGCCGACGGCCGTCCCGTGCACGATCCGCTCGCGTGGTTCGACACGTTCGTGGTGCCCGTCTACGTGGCCGGGCGCGCGCTCGGGCGGCGCGTCGACGCGATGCTCGAGCGTCTGCCGTGGGCGCGCTGGGGCGGCTGGCTCGATGCGCGCGCGAACGGCGTCGGCCGGCGCCGCTGGCTCGCGCCGCTGCTGCTCGCGGCCGGCGCGGTGCTGTGGGCGGCGGCCGGGATGTCGCCGCTGATGCCCGGCGCGCAATTCGCGTTCTTCGCGATCGTCGCGGTGCTCGCGCTCGCGCTGCGCCGGCTGCCCGGCCACCTGCCGACCCTCGCGCTCGCGTCGCTCGCGCTGCTGGCGGCCGTGCGCTACGTGTGGTGGCGCACGACCCAGACGCTCGATTTCCGCGGCCCGGTCGAAGCCGTCGCCGGCTATCTGCTGTACGGCGCCGAAGCCTATACGTGGATGATCCTGCTGCTCGGCTTCGTGCAGACTGCGTGGCCGCTCGACCGGCCGATCGTGCCGCTGCCCGACGATCCGGACACCTGGCCGACCGTCGACGTCTATATCCCGACCTACAACGAGCCGCTGTCGGTCGTGAAGCCGACGGTGTTCGCCGCGCAGAGCATCGACTGGCCGAGCGCGAAGCTGCGCGTGTACCTGCTCGACGACGGCCGGCGTCCGGCGTTCGCGGCGTTCGCGGCCGAGGCCGGCATCGACTATCTGACGCGCGACGACAACCGTCACGCGAAGGCCGGCAACATCAACCGTGCGCTGCCGCAAACGCACGGCGAGTACATCGCGATCTTCGACTGCGATCACGTGCCGACCCGCTCGTTCCTGCAGACGACGATGGGCGTGTTCCTGCGCGACCCGAAGTGTGCGCTCGTGCAGACGCCACACCATTTCTTCTCGCCCGATCCGTTCGAGCGCAACCTCGGCACGTTCCGCGAGGTGCCGAACGAGGGCAACCTGTTCTACGGCCTCGTTCAATCGGGCAACGACCTGTGGAACGCGACGTTCTTCTGCGGATCGTGCGCGGTGCTCAAGCGCAGCGCGCTGGAAGAGGTCGGCGGCGTCGCGGTCGAGACCGTGACCGAGGATGCGCATACGGCGCTCAAGCTGCATCGGCGCGGCTACACGTCGGCGTACCTGCCGACCGTGCAGGCGGCCGGCCTCGCGACCGAGAGCCTCGCCGGCCACGTGAAGCAGCGCACGCGCTGGGCGCGCGGGATGGCGCAGATCTTCCGCATCGACAACCCGTTCCTCGGGCGCGGGCTTGGCCTGATCCAGCGGATCTGCTACGGCAACGCGATGCTGCATTTCTTCTACGGGATTCCGCGGTTGGTATTCCTGACGATCCCGCTCGCATACCTGTTCTTCCACCTGTACTTCATCAACGCGTCGTCGCTCGCGCTCGCGAGCTACGTGATCCCGTATCTCGTGCTCGCGAACATCGCGAATTCGCGGATGCAGGGGCGCTACCGGCATTCGTTCTGGGCCGAGGTCTACGAATCGGTGCTCGCGTGGTACATCGCGCTGCCGACCACCGTCGCGTTCTTCAGCCCGAAGCACGGCAAGTTCAACGTGACCGACAAGGGCGGCAAGATCGACGAAGGTTACGTCGACTGGTCGACGTCGAAGCCGTATCTCGTGTTGTTCGCGCTGAACGTGCTCGCGATCGTCGCCGGCCTGTGGCGGCTCGTGACCGAGCAGGGCGACGAGGCGTCGACGATCCTGATCACGCTCGGCTGGACCGTGTACAACCTCGCGATGCTCGGCGCGGCGCTGGCCGTCGCGCGCGAGACGAAGCAGGTGCGCGTCACGCACCGGATCGCGATGCGGGTGCCGGCGATGCTGCTGCTCGCCGACGGCTCGACCGCCGCATGCTTCACGAGCGACTACTCGACCGGTGGCCTCGGCCTCGAAGCGGTGCCGGGGCTGCCGCTCGCCGTCGGCGACACGCTGACGGTGTGCGTGACGCGCGGCGACCGCGCGTTTCCGTTCCCGGTGCGCGTGACCCGTGCGACGCCGACCCACGTCGGCGTGAGCTTCGAGGAACTGACGCTCGAGCAGGAGCGCCAGCTCGTGCAATGCACGTTCGGCCGCGCGGATGCGTGGCTCGACTGGCACGAAGGCGCGCGGCCCGACACGCCGCTCGGCGGACTCAAGGAAGTGCTGCGGATCGGGCTGGACGGCTATGTACGGATGTGGAAGGGTGCGGCGCGCGGCCTGCAGGCCATGCTCGCGCCGAAACTCGATCGCGCGCGCGACTGACGCGGCGCGCATCATGGAGTGGGTTAGATGACGTTCTGGAATCTGTATTTCATCCTGAAGTTCGCGCTGTTCGCGACCGGGCACCTGCAGCCGTTCTGGCTCGCGAACCTCGCGTTCGCGGTGGCGCTGGCGGCGAGCGCACCGCTGCGGTCGCGCGCGTGGCGCATCGTCCGGCAGGTCGCGGCGATCGCGATCGCGGTGCCGCTGCTCGCGCGCGAGCTGCATGCGCCCCCGCTCGCCCGTCTCGCGGAGGCCGCGCGCGAGGTCAGCACGTTCCGCCTCGACTACTGGATGGAGCTGTTGCCGCGCCTGTTGCCGCCCGTGCTGGCGCTGACGATCGTCGGCGTGCTGATCGTCTATTTCATCGTCAACCGCTGGCTGCGCGTCGCGACGTTCGTGGTGGTCGCGCTGGTCGCGCTGCCGCTGTGGCAGGCCGGCAGCGGGCTGATGGCGCGCGTCGCCGCGCCGGCCCAGCAGCAGGCGAGCGCGGCGGGCGCCACCCGCGTCGATCAGCCCGAGGATCGCAACGCGGCGCTCGCGACGTTCCGCACGCAGGAGTCGCAGCGGCAGGTCGCGTTCGGCCATCTCGGCAGCGATCCGGCCGCGCAGTTCGACGTGATCGTGCTGCACATCTGCTCGCTGTCGTGGGACGACCTCGATGCGGCGAAGGTGCGCAACCATCCGATGCTGAGCCACTTCGACTATCTGTTCACGAACTTCAGCACGGCCGCGAGCTACAGCGGCCCGGCGGCGATCCGCGTGCTGCGCGCGAGCTGCGGGCAGGAAGCGCATGCGGACCTGTACAAGCCCGCGCCGCAGCAGTGCCACCTGTTCTCGCAACTGGCGGGCGCCGGCTATACCGTGCAGTCGCTGCTGAACCACGACGGCCATTTCGACAACTTCCTGCAGGTGATCCACGACAACATCGGCGTGGCCGATGCGCCGATGATCTCGAACGCGGCCGCGCCGGTCGCGATGCACGCGTTCGACGGATCGGCGATCAAGGACGACTATGCGACGCTCGCCAACTGGTACGCGCAGCGCGCGGCGGTGCCGGGGCCGGTCGCGCTGTACTACAACACGATCAGCCTGCACGACGGCAACCGCGTGGTCGGCAGCGCGCTGACGAGCATCGACTCGTATCCGCAGCGCGCGACGAAGCTGATGACCGACTTCGATCGTCTTGCCGACCTGATCGCGCAATCGGGCCGCCGCGCGGTGATCGTGTTCGTGCCCGAGCACGGCGCCGCGTTGCGCGGCGACAAGAACCAGGTCGCGGGGCTGCGCGAGATTCCGACGCCGCGCATCGTGCACGGGCCGGTCGGCGTGCGGCTCGTCGGTTTCGCCGGCAATCACGGCGCGACGACCGTGATCGAGCAGCCGACCAGCTTCCTCGCGCTCGCGCAATTGCTGTCGAACCTCGTGTCGAACAGCCCGTTCAAGCCCGGCGCGACGCTCGCGCAATACGCGGCCGATTTGCCGCGTACGCGGATGATCGGCGAGAACGAGGGCACGGTGACGATGCAGACGGCCGCGGGTTACGCGGTCAAGACTCCGGACGGCGTATGGATCGACGAACAGTAACGATTACCGGCGAAGGCGACGACGATCGTCTGTCGCAACCGAACGACGTGATCGGCCTCGCGCGGCATCTGCCCGCGCTCGATCCCGAGCGCTACGTCGACGAACAGGCGCGCCGCGCGTTCGACGCGTCGCTCGAACGCTGGCCGACGCTCGCGAAGCTGATGGGATTGAAGCGGTAAATGCACGACGATCGGCACGACGGCCGGAATGGCTGCCGGCCGTCGTCGGTGCGTCGGGACGGGACGCTTATTGCGTCTTGCGTTCCGGCTGGCGCGTCCATTCGCTTTCTTCGCCCGGCACCTTGCCGAACGTCTGATCGGCCCACGCGGCACGTGCGGCGTCGATCTTCGCGCGTTGGCTCGACACGAAATTCCATTCGATGAACCGCTCGCCCGGCAGGTGTGCGCCGCCGAGCAGCATCACGCGTGCGCCGTGCGTGCTCGCGAGCGCGACGGTCGCGCCCGGTTCGAGTACGGCCATCGTCGCGCTCGCGAGCGGCGTGCCGTCGACGGTGAGATCGCCATCGACCAGATACACGCCGCGTTCGTCGTGCTCCGCATCGAGTGCGAGCCGTGCGCCCGGCGCGAATTCGGCCACCGCATAGAGTGTCGGCGAGAACACGGCGACCGGCGACGCGAGCCCGAACGCGGTGCCTGCGATCACGCGCACCGTCACGCCGTCGCGCGTGAACGACGGTAGCGTGTGGGCCGCGTGGTGAACGAACGCGGGCGCGGTGTCTTCATGCTCGACCGGCAGCGCGACCCAGGTCTGGATTCCGTGCACCGGCTGCTCGTGCGGGCGATCCTCGTCCGGCGAGCGCTCCGAATGCACGATGCCGCGGCCGGCCGTCATCCAGTTCACGTCGCCCGGCACGATCTTCTGCCGGAAGCCGAGGCTGTCGTGATGCATCAGCGAGCCCTCGAACAGGTAGGTGACGGTCGCGAGCCCGATGTGCGGATGCGGCAGCACGTCGATGCCGCGGCCGGCCGGCAACACGGCCGGCCCCATCTCGTCGAAGAAGATGAACGGGCCGACGAGGCGCGCCGCGCGCGCGGGCAGCACGCGCCGCACGACGAGGTTGCCGATATCGCTTTCGCGCGGCGTGAGCAGGGTCTTGATCGAGGCGGACATGGTGGGCTGGTTCGTGGTCAGGGGGAATGCGTCAGGCGATCGCCGTATCGATCGCGATCGGATGCGTGAAGATCTTGTGCACCGGGCAGGCATTCGCGATCTGCAGCAGGCGTTCGCGCTGCTCGTCGGTCAGGTCGCCGTCGAGCGTGATGCGGCGCACGATCGTGCTGCCCGCGCTGCCCGCTTCGTGCGCGAGCTTCACGTGCACTTCGTCGAGCGGCCAGCCTTTTCGTTGCGCGTACATCTTCAGCGTGATCGCGGTGCACGCACCGAGACTCGACAGCAGCAGCGCGACCGGCGTCGGCGCCGCATCGCCGCCGCCGAGCGACGCGGGTTCGTCGGCGCGCCACTGATGGACGCCATCGCTGAAGTGGACGAGGTAATCGACCGGGCCGATGCTCGCTTCGACGGACAGTTCGCTCATTGCGGTTCCAGGTGGGGAAAGGGGACGGGCCGGCCGGGCAGGCCGGGCGTTACGGTTCGAGCAGGCGCTGCAGCCGCAGCTCCTCGAAATCGAGCTCCGATTCTATGCGGTGCAGCACCGCGTCGTCGACCTTGCCGTCGCGATGCAGGTCGAGCAGCGCGCCGCGCGACACGCCAACCAGTTCGAGCTCGACGCGCAGCATCCGCGCGCGCACGTCCGCGGGCGCCGCTCCGTCGCGGTGCGCGCGTTCGTTGAACGCGACGCGGTTGCGGTATTCGGTCAGCAGCCGGTCGAGCGATGCACGTTCGAGGCCGGCGCCGCGCTGTTCGCGCGCATCGAGTTCCGCGAGCGCCGCGCCGAACGTGTGCGCACGCACCGCGTGTTCGGACATCGTGCGGCGCACGGCCGGGCGCAGCTTCAGCGCGCGGATCAGCGGCGCGAGCGTGCCGCCCTGCACGACGAGCGTCGCGATGATCAGCAGGAACGTGCTGAACAGGATCAGGTCGCGGCCGGGGAAGTTGGCGGGCAGCGCGATCGCGGCCGCGAGGCTCACGACGCCGCGCATGCCCGACCAGCCGAGCACGACGGCCTCGCGCCACGACCACGGCGCGTGGCCCGTGCGCCGGGCGCGCAGGCGGCCCGGCAGCCACATCGCGACGAACACCCACACCACGCGCGCGCCGATCGCGGCGGCCGTCGCCGGCAGCGCGACCCGCAGCCCGGCCATCAGCACCGCGCCTTCGTGGTTCACGCGCGCGAGGATCGCGTGCAGCGCGAGGCCGATCAGGATGAACACGAGCGCGTCGAGCACGAACACGATCGCTTCCCACGTCGCCTTCGCCTTGATCCGCATGTCGGCGTCGAACACGCGATGCTGGCGCACGCCCAGCACGAGGCCGCAGGTGACGACCGACAGCACGCCCGAGCCGTCGACGGCTTCCGCGATCCCGTAACTGCCCCATGCCATCGCGAAGGTCACGACGATGCCGAGCATCGGCTCGCGCAGGCGTTGCAGCACCCAGCACATCGCGTGGCCGCATGCGAGGCCGACCGCGATGCCGATCAGCGTGAGTGAGAAGAACAGGCCGGTGGCGCTCGCCGCCGTGATCGACGCGGCGAGTGCGGCCGACACGGCCATCTGGTACAGCAGCAGGCCCGACGCATCGTTGACGAGGCTTTCGCCTTCGAGCACCGCGACGAGCCGTGCGGGCAACGGGTGGCGCTGCAGGATCGCTTTCGCGGCGACCGCGTCGGGCGGCGACACGATCGCGCCGAGCGTGAAGCACGCGGCCCACGGCAGCGCGGGATTCGCCGCATGCACGGCGAGCGCGACCGCGACGGTCGTGAACGCCACGGCCCCGAGCGCGAGCGACGCGATCGATGCGAGTTCCTGCCGGAATTCCTTCCACGCGGTGTAGAAGCCGCTCGACATCAACAGCGGCGGCAGCACTGCCGCGAGCAGCAGCGCCGGGTCCATGTCGGGCACGCGCTTGCCGGCGACGGCGACCACGCAGCCGCCGAGCAGCAGCACGACGGCCGGCGGAATCGAGATCCGCTCGGCGAGCCACGTGAGGGCGCCCGCGCCGCAGATCAACAGCAGCAGGTAATGGAACAGCTCGACGTTGGTCATGCGTGGCGGGCGGCGATGGGGTGGATCACGAAGGCTTGCGGTTGTTCGCGGCGCCGCCCGGCAGCGCGCCGAACATGTGCTGGCTGCACTTGGCATCGCGCCATGCGGTGTGCAGCCGGTGGCCGGACAGCACGCGTCGCGCGACCGGCAGGATCTGTTCGCCGGCCAGCATGCCGAGCAGGCCGACGAGCGCGATGACCGGCGGTGCGGGCGAGTTCACGCCGATCGCGCCGTAGATGACGCCGGCGAGGATGCCGGCGAGCAGCGACAAGACATACGGTTTCATAGTGCGCCTGGTGGTGTCCGAGCGGCGCCGGAGCGGCACCGTCAAAGTCTTGAAAGCGTATCGGGTTTGCGTGAAGAAAAAAAGGGCGGGCAGCCCCGAACGGGCATCCATTCGGGAATCGGATCGATTCCGTTTCTTGGGTGTTCGCGCCGTGCGTTTGCGGCTTAAATATTGCCGCGCGGATGACGATCCGGCGCCGACGCATTCCGGGCTCCTCCCGCTGTCGCGGTCGAGGCAGGTCCCTCTTTTTTCGTTCACAGGACTCCATTCGCCATGAGCAACCCGAAGCTTGAAGTACTGACGCCGCAGAACAGCCAGTTGATCTTCATCGACCAGCAGCCGCAGATGGCGTTCGGCGTGCAGTCGATCGATCGCCAGACGCTGAAGAACAACGTC
>NZ_LOVM01000042.1:0-663 GCF_001523445.1 Burkholderia sp. ABCPW 11
GTTCGACGCTTCGCTGCTCACCGACGAGCAGGCGAAGACGATCAAGATGAACGCGATCACCGAATGGTCGGCGCTGCCCGCGACGGAAATGTTCCTGCGCGACAACCAGCACGACAGCGACTTTTCCGCGTTCATGAGCGTGTGGTTCTTCGAGGAGCAGAAGCATTCGCTCGTGCTGATGGAATACCTGCGCCGCTTCAAGCCGGAGATGGTGCCGACCGAAGAGGAGTTGCACGCGGTGCGCTTCCAGTTCGATCCGGCGCCGCCGCTCGAGACGCTGATGCTGCACTTCTGCGGCGAGATCCGCCTGAACCACTGGTACCGCTGCGCGGCCGACTGGCACACCGAGCCCGTCATCAAGCAGATCTACGAAACGATTTCGCGCGATGAAGCACGTCATGGCGGCGCGTACCTGCGCTACATGAAGAAGGCGCTGAACAACTGCGGCGACGTCGCGCGTGCGGCATTCGCGAAGATCGGCGTGCTGATGGCGTCGGCGCGCCGCACCGAGAAGCCGCTGCACCCGACCAACCTGCACGTGAACTAGGCGCTGTTCCCGCGCGACACGGTGCAGTCGCGCCTGCCGGATCCGGAATGGCTCGAGCGCTGGCTCGACGAGCAGATCCGTTTCGACGGCGAGTGGGAGAAGAAGGTCGTCGAGCG
>NZ_LOVM01000043.1:0-587 GCF_001523445.1 Burkholderia sp. ABCPW 11
TGCTCCGGAATCTGCTTGTCGACCAGCGGCGTGCGCACGAAGCCCGGACACACGACGTGCGAGCGCACGTTGTGCTTCGCGCCTTCCTTCGCCAGCACGCGCGCCAGGCCGAGCAGCCCGTGCTTGGCCGTCACGTACGCCGACTTCAGCGGCGACGCTTCGTGCGAATGCACCGAACCCATGTAGATCACGACGCCGCCGCGATCGTCCTTGTACATGTGCTTGAGCGCGGCCTTCGTCGTCAGGAACGCGCCGTCCACGTGGATCGCCTGCATTTTCTTCCAGTCGGAGAACGAATAGTTCTCGATCGGGTTGACGATCTGGATACCGGCGTTCGACACGAGGATGTCGATCGAGCCGAACGCTTCGGCCACCTTGTCGATGCCGGTGTTCACGGCTTCCTCGCTGGTCACGTCCATCGCGACGCCGATCGCCTTGCCGCCCGCCTTGTTGATCTCGTCGGCGACCGCGTTCGCGCCGTCCTGGTTCAGGTCGGCGATTGCGACGGCCGCGCCTGCCTTGGCCAGCTCCAGCGCGATTTCCTTGCCGATGCCGCTCGCGGCGCCCGTGACGACTGCGGTCTTGCC
>NZ_LOVM01000044.1:0-1790 GCF_001523445.1 Burkholderia sp. ABCPW 11
GTCACACTCGACAGCCCCGTGGACAACGAACTCACCCCGGTCGACAGCGAGCTTGCAGTGGTCGACGTCGACGTCGAGAGCGAACTCACGCCGGTGGACAACGAACTGGCCGTGGTCGACGTCGACGTGGACAACGATGCGATACTGCTCGTAACCGTCGACACCGAGCTGGATATCGACCCGATCCCCGTGGACAGCGACGTAATCGAGCTGTTGGTGCTCGACAGACCGGTGGACAGCGAACTGATGCCGGTCGAGGTCGACGTCGACAGCGAGTTCACGGCCTGGTTGGTCGCGAAGAGCTGCGAACCGTTGATCGCATCGGTGCTCGTCGCACTGACACGGCCTGCGGCGACGTTCGTGATCTGACGCTCAGCGCCCGGCGCACCCACGCTCACCACGCTCGACGGCGTCGTGCCCGCGTAGCTGTAGGTGACGCCGCCGATCGTGCCGGTCGCCGTCGGGTTGGCCGCGGCCGTCACCGAACCGCTACCCAGCGCCACCGCGCCCGCGTTCGCGGCCGTCGCGCCCGAACCGATCGCCACGGTGTCGGCTGCTGCCGCGTTCGAGTTGTTGCCGACCGCCACGCCCGCCGCACCCGCGGCCGTCGCACCCGTGCCCGCCGCCAGCGCGTTCACGCCCGTGGCGCCGTCGTTGTTGTAGTTGCCTTGCTGCGTGCCGTTGTCGTTCACGCTGTAGTAGTGTGTCTTGCTCGCCGAGATCGCCGTCGACAGCGAACTCGTTGCCGTCGAACTCGACGTCGACAGCGACGTCACCGAACTGGTCGTGCTCGACAGACCCGTCGACAACGAGCTGACACCCGTGGAGAGCGAGCTCACGCCCGTGGACAGCGAACTCACGCCGGTCGACAGCGAGCTTGCGGTGGTCGACGTCGAAGTCGACAACGACGTGATGTTGCTGGTCACGCTCGACAGACCCGTGGACAACGAACTCGCCGTGGTCGACGTGGACGTCGACAGCGAGTTCACCGCCTGGTTCGTGGCATACAGCTGGGAGCCGTTGATTGCATCCGTGCTCGACGCGGTTACGCGACCTGCGGCCACGTTGGAGATCTGGCGCTCGTTGCCCGGGCTACCTACGCTGACCACGCTAGTTGGCGCTGTGCCAGCAAACGAGTAGAACTTGCCGCCGATCGTGGCGCCCGAGGTGGCCGCTGGCGAGCCCGTCACCGAATTCGATCCCAGCGCAACATCGTCCGGATTGGCTGCGGTGGCCGACGAGCCCAGCGCCACGCCGCCCGTACTGGCTGCAGTCGAAGCGCTGCCAATGGACACCGCGCCCGTACCCGTGGCCATATTGGCTTCGCCGAGTGCCACCGCACCCTGGGCACTCGCCGTGTTGGAGTTCCCAATGGCGAGTGCACCGTCGCCGCTGGCCGCGTTGTTCGCGCCCACCGCCACGGCACCGGTGCCGGTGGCCAGGTTCGGATCGCCGATCGCTACCGCGCCATTACCGCTGGCTGTCTGCTGATTGCCGATCGCCACCGCGCTGCCGCCCGTCGCGAGCGACTGGGACCCGATGGCCACCGAGCCGACACCGGCCGACGACGACGCCGTGCTGCTATCGCCGATCGCCACCGTCGAAGCAGCCAGTGCGTTCGCGTTATAGCCGATGGCGGTCGCCTTCGCGCCCGATGCCGACGCGGCCACGCCCGCAGCCATCGAGTTCGCGCCCGTGGCGCCGTCGTTGTTGTAGTTGCCTTGCTGCGTGCCGTTGTCGTTCACGCTGTAGTAGTGCGTCTTGCTCGCCGAGATCGCCGTCGACAGCGA
>NZ_LOVM01000045.1:0-1187 GCF_001523445.1 Burkholderia sp. ABCPW 11
CACAGCAACCATCTTGAGACAGCCCATGTCATGCGCAATTGAAATCCGGCTGCCAACGCTCGCCAGTGCGAGCGATGGCGTTGAGCGTGATGAGCAGCTTGCGCATGCATGCGACGAGGGCGACCTTCTTGGGTTTGCCGGCGGCGACGAGTCTCAGATAGCAGGCGCGAATGAGTGGATTGAAGCGCGTGGCGACCAGTGCGGCGACGTAGAGCACGCGTCGCACGCTGGCGCGGCCGCCAAAGATATGACGCTGCCCACGCAGGGTGCCCGAATCGCGATTGATGGGCGCCAGTCCCGCAAGACTGGTGATCTGCTTGCGAGTGAGGTGTCCGAGTTCGGGCAATTCCGCGATGAGCGTGCTGGCGGTGGTCGGGCCGACGCCCTTGACCGATTGCAGCAAAGCCGACAGATCGGCATAGCGCTCCTGAAGAACGCGCTGTATGTCGTTATCGATGCCGGCCAACTGAGCGAGCAAGGCCTCGATCATGGCTTCGATACTTGCACGGGCGCGCTCGTGAGCGACGGCCAGACGCTGCCGCTCGGAGACGAGCATAGCAACGAGCTGGCGCCGTCGGGCGACAAGTGCGACGAGTTCACGCTGCTCCTGACTGGCCAGTGCACGTGGTTGATGTCCCTGGGCATGCAACACGACGGCAAACTCGGCCAATGCCCGTGCATCAAGACGATCGGTCTTGGCCAGCCGACCCATGGCTCGAGCGAAATCGCGCGCCTGGCGGGGATTGATGACGGACACGGGCAACCCGGCGCCGGCCAGCGCTACCGCGCAGGCCCGTTCGTAGCCGCCCGTGGCTTCAAGTATGACCAACGTAACGGTCTTGCGCCTGAGCCAGCGCAACAGCTTCGCGTGCCCGGCTTCAGTGTTCTCGAACGCATGCGTCGAGGTGTCCGAGCAGCAGACTTCGACACTGTCCTTGGCGACATCGATACCTACGAAAACCGGTTGGCTCATGTTCATCGGCTCCCAGCCTTATAGATGCGAAATGAGATCAATCAACCATTCGGGATGGCGTTAAACGAGGCAGCCACGACACGCCTTGAGCTGTGATTCGAGCTTAACGGCTCGCAGGAGACACAAGCTGTGCCGTAGCCGCCAACCGGCAAAGCAGCGCGCCAAACGGCGCGCCACCACTGAAGTTTGAAGCAAATCGAAGATATAAGGAGAC